>JBHACK010000179.1:0-7387 GCA_041854545.1 Acinetobacter sp.
AATTTCTGTTAGCATATACGCCATCAAATTATGATGTTCGCATATTATGGATTTAATCGATTTTATTTTAAAAATAGACCAACATCTTGCGGTATTTTTACAAGATTATGGCTTGTGGTTGTATGCAATTTTGTTTGTCATTATTTTTGTGGAAACAGGTTTAGTGGTCATGCCATTTTTACCAGGAGATAGTTTATTGTTTGCAGCAGGAGCATTGGCTGCGTTTACAGGAGCATTAAATCCTGTATTATTGATTGTGTTGCTGTTTGTGGCAGCAGTCTTGGGGGATACATTAAATTATCATATTGGTAAATTTATTGGCCCACGTGTGTTTGAGATGAATTCTAAGTTAATTAATCAACAACATTTGATGAATACTCAGAAGTTTTTTGCCAAACACGGCGGAAAAACCATTATTTTTGCTCGCTTTTTGCCATTTGCTCGTACGTTTGCACCGTTTGTTGCTGGGGCAGGTAGTATGAATTATAAGTATTTTTTAACTTATAATGTGATTGGTGGTTTTTTGTGGATTAGTTCCTTTATTTTATTGGGTTATTTCTTTGGAAATCAGCCAGTAATTAAGGAAAATTTTACATATTTTATTTTTGGAATTATTATTTTTAGTGTAATGCCAATGATTATTGGTTTTGTGCGTGAAAAGTTGAAAAAATCTTAAATAAGATGTGAATTTTGCAAAAAAAGCATTACATCTTGTCCTGCTTTTTTGTAAAATTTTATGTTATCTTAAACCGTATTTTTGAACAATCGATAGGTGATTTATGAAACGTTTGGTGTGGGTGTGTGGTTCAGCGATTTTGGCATCGTGTACCACGCAAGTCGAGCAACCTAGTAAACCTGTAGTGAAACCAACGCCAACTTTACCGCCTGTTGTTGAGCAACCAAAGCCGACACCTACGCCTACTCCGCCAACACCGGTAACGCCTGCACCAAGCGTGCCGACCGTGAAGAAGAGCGATTATCAACCAAAAAATGATTATTATAGTTGTTTAGGGAATTTACGTTCTCAAGCGGTGAATGTGGGTGTAAGTGGTGCAGTATTTGACCGTTATACACGTTCATTAAGTCCTGATTATTCGGTAATTGATAAATTGAATTATCAACCTGAATTTTCAACCGCTATTTGGGATTATATGTCAGGCTTGGTTGACCAAGAACGTGTAGATATGGGGCGTAAAGAGTTGCAAATACATCAGCAAACTTTGAGCCGTGTTGCAAGTCAATATGGTGTGCCTGCTGAAGTGGTGGTTGCTGTTTGGGGTGTTGAAAGTAATTATGGAAATATTTCAGGTAGTTATCCATTATTACAAGCTTTAAGTACATTATCTTGTGAAGGTCGCCGTCAAGGATATTTTAGAGGTGAGTTTTTCTCAACCTTACGCATTTTACAACGTGGCGATTTGCAAGAAGAGCAATTAAAAGGCTCTTGGGCAGGGGCTTTCGGTCATACACAATTTATGCCATCAACTTATGAACGTTTGGCAGTAGATTTTGATGGTGATGGTCGCCGTGATTTAGTGTCAAGCAAGCCAGATGCTTTGGCATCTACTGCGAATTTCTTAAAACGTGGTGGCTGGCAAACAGGACAACCTTGGGGCTTTGAAGTGAAATTACCTGCTGGAATGTCGATTGCAGGTGAAAAACGTACCAATAAAAAATCCTTAAGTTCATGGGCAGGGCGTGGTTTAACTCGTGCTGATGGTTCGCCATTAATTCAAGGTAATTTATCAGGTAGTAGCCAAGCAGGATTACTTGCACCTGCAGGACGTAATGGCCCAGTATTCTTAGTATTTAAGAATTTTGATGTAATTTATGGTTACAATGCTGCCGAAAGTTATGCGTTAGCGATTGCTCATTTATCAGACCGTTTACAAGGAAAAGGTGAATTTATCACCCCTTGGCCGACCGATGATGCAGGAACTTCTCGTGCAGAACGCCGTGAAATTCAACAATTATTGTTGAAAAAAGGCTATGATATTGGTTCTGCAGATGGTTTGATTGGCGACCGTACTCGTCAGGCAATTCGTCAAGAAGAGGCACGTTTAGGTTATGCCCAAACGGGTCGAGCAGGACAAAAGATTTTGCGTGCATTGCGTGCAGGTCAGTAAAATCTTGATAGGATAAAAAGCTGAATCAATGTGGTTCAGCTTTTTAGTTTTTAAAATTTAATGTGGTTAAGTGAACATCAAACGGTCATACCTTTAGAATGGCGAGCCTATCCTGAATGGCATAAAGGGCGTACGGATTTTTATGTTTGGTATATTGAAATAACATCGCCATCATTAGTTGCCTATTGCCAAACCCTTCGGCAAGAATTTTCAGCATATTTACATCCACATTATCAACGGCAATTTCATATTACCTTATTTGTGAATGGATTTTTAAATCATCGTATCATGTATGATGATGATATTTTACAACAACAACTACAACAACAAATCGATGTATTGCAGGCATTACAACTGCCTTGTTTTGATTTAGCAATTACACAAGTGAATAGTTTTGCCAGTAGTTTGTTTGTTACAGTTGAATCACACCCCATTTTACTGAACATACGCAACATCTTAAATTGTCATCATGTTGAAATTGCACCGAGTGATTATCAACCGCATATTACACTTGGGTTTTATCATCAAGCGTATCAAGGGCGTGAAATTTTACAAAAAATACAGCAAACGCCGTGGCAAAGACAAACGTTTCACGTGGAACATTTGACGTTAGGTTATTATCATGCACAAACTTTGCAAGGTAAATTATATGCGGTTCAACAAGTAAAATTGGGCAATGTTTCACGTGAAACATATGCGTAAAGTGAGTAGGTGATGATACAGTTTATTTTAGGTGGGGCAAGGTCAGGAAAATCACGTTATGCCGAACAGCTTGCCAAAATGTATGAACAGCAAGGCAAACATATTATTTATGTGGCAACCGCAGGACGTTTTGATGATGAAATGATACAACGCATTGAACATCATCAACAAAGCCGACCAAAGTATTGGCAAACGATAGAAGAGCAATATGATTTAGCCAAAATTTTCGCTCAATATAACGATGAGCAAAGCGTGATTTTGCTAGATTGTTTAACGCTGTGGCTGTCAAACTTATTATGCCTAGATGATGATGGTCAATTTCAAACCTATAAAAATGAATTTTTAACACAACTTCAAGCAACCAACGCCACAGTGATTTTGGTGAGTAATGAAACAGGACTTGGCGTTGTGCCTATGGGAGAACTAACACGGCGATTTGTTGATGAGAGTGGTTGGTTACATCAAACCATCACTCAAATGGCAGATAAAGTAGTGTTTTGTGTGGCGGGGTTACCGATGGTGTTAAAAGGGTGAATGTTTTTATTGTAGAATAAATTTGTTTTTTCTCAAATATTATTGTACGATAAAAAATCAACATATTTAATTATGGAGAAATCGTTATGAGTAAACTAAATCTTTCTAAACTAATCAATGAATTTTTTATAGAATATCTGCCGAAAAAACCTGATATTGAAATTTATAATGAATTTTCATTACAGCATGAAATAGGATTTTTCTTAAGAGAAAAACTATCTGATAAATATAAAATTTATTTTGAGAAAAATATTAAAAGTATTTACTCAAGTAATACAATTAAAAAGGAAATTGATATTTGTATTTTTAATAGAAATCATTTAAATGACTTAAAGAAATGTGAAAAATATGCCATAGAACTTAAATTTGCTATTCATGATGCTATTCCTGAAAAGATGTTTTCTTGTGTACAAGATATTGTTTTTATGGAACAACTCAAAGAATTTGGATTTGATAATACAGCGTGTATTTGTGTTACAACTGAACCCAAGCTTTATTTGGGCAAGATAAGAAATGATGGTATTTATCGTTATTTTAGAGGTGATAATCCATCAATGATAACAGGAAGAGTTGATAAACCAACAGGCAAGACGGATAAATTTTTGGAAATAAAAGGAAGTTATCAGGTACAATGGCGTAAATTTGATGAAGATAAGCCATCTAATAATCGTTATTATTTTATTGTATTATAATTCCAATGAATTTATTGTATAAAAATAGTCTTTAATTGATTTCTTATTAATATAAGGAGCATTTTATGTGGTATTTAAACCCTATTAAACCAATCAACCAAACCGCACGCAAGCAAGCACAAGACCGCCAAAACCAATTAACCAAGCCAACAGGGGCATTAGGGCAAATGGAAGAGGTGGTGATTGAATTAGCGGGTATGCAAGGCAAGGTGTGTCCAACAGCAAAACAGCTTTATATTTGTACCTTTGCAGGCGACCACGGTATCGCTAATGCTGGAGTATCTGCCTATCCACAGGCGGTAACTCGGCAAATGCTTTATAATTTTGCGACAGGAGGTGCGTGTATTAGTGTGATGGCACGCCATTATGGTGCGATAAGTCAAGTGATTGATTGTGGTTCTGTGGGAGAGTCTTATGCAGTGGACGGTGTGGAACAATTTCACATTGCTCCACAAACTCAAAACTTTTTGGAACAACCTGCCATGAGTGCCGAACAATGCCAAAAAGCCCTAGAAATTGGTAAATATAGCGTTGAAAAAGCGGTAGAACAGGGGGCAGATATTTATATTGCAGGGGAAATGGGCATTGGTAATACCACAGCAAGTTCGGCTTTAGCAGGATTATTATTAGATGAAAATGCACAAAGTCTAACAGGCTTAGGAACAGGAATTGATGAAAAAACATTTCATTATAAAAAACAAATCATTCAACAAGCGATTGATAAATATAAATCTTGTAAAGATAATCCACTTTTAGCATTACAAAGCGTTGCAGGTTTTGAAATGACAGCGATGGTTGGAGCGTATTTACGAGCAGGGCAATTAGGTTTGCCTGTGATTATTGGCGGATTTATTTCCGCCGTGTGTGCCTTATGTGCAGTACGCATCAATCCTGATGTTCGTCAATATATGTTATTTTCACATACATCTGCTGAATACGGCAATCAAAAAATATTAAACGCTTTAAATGCCAAACCTTTATTGGATTTAGGTCTTAGGCTTGGCGAAGGGACAGGAGCGACAACTGCCTTTGGGATTATTCAACTGGCGTGTGTGGTGCATGAGCAAATGGCAACGTTTGGGGAGGCGAATATTAGCGAAAAAAAATAGAGTAATATGATGAATTATTGTAATTGGCAAATTTTATTGCTTTTATTTTTTATCCCATTTATTTTAATTGCATTATTTAATTTAAAAGTATTGATATTGCAATTATTAAAAAAGGGTAATCATTCTTACGTCCCTTTGTTTGGTCTTTGGATGTTTTTTATTGGAACATTGGGGTTGGAAAATGGCTATAATAAATGGATTTGGTTATTTGTCCTGTTAGATGTTGGAACAATTTTAATATTACTTTGGTTGCCCTTGTTAATAAAAGAATTATTTTTGACTAGCCGATTTTGTCGCTATCGAGTTTATCAAAATGATACGCAAAGATTAACTTTGTATAAGTTTAAACATTATCAATCTTTTAATTGGCAATATACTGCAGACACCACTCAAAAACATACACCTTTTTTAGCTGGATTTGGCGGAGATTGGTTGATTGAAAATGAATATTTATATTTAAATAGTGGTAATGATAATATAGCGATTGCGAAAATCAATCATCAAGAAATCGTTTTTATTAAAACTAAAGAATATTATGAATTTTTACAACATCAATCGTTAAAAATAGATTTATAATTCAATAAATTATATTTATTTGATTTTTTTAAAGTTTATGCTAATATACATTAAAATCATTTTAAAATGGGTGAATGATGAAAACCTTAACAATTTTAGCAATGTGTTTATTGACTTTAACGGCGTGTAATATGAATAATATGAGCCAAAGTTCCACAAGTTCACAGATAAATCTATTCCAACCGCTTGCCATGACTGAAAATCATTTGGAAGGTGCATGGCGTTTGGCATATTCAGTAAAAAATGGCGAAAGACACGCCCCAATTAAAGGCGATAATGGTGAGGCTTTAACCATTCAATTCACCCAAAAAGATAAACGAGTTGCGGTATTAAATGGCTGTAATCTGATGTCAGGTGCGTATCAAATTGAACAAGAGCAACTCAAGATTGGTGCATTAATGTCCACTCTTAAAATGTGCGAACCTGCGTTAATGCAAGTAGATAGCTTGGCAGGCAAACTTTTACAAACGCAAAACAAATTTAAATTAGAACGATTTGTCGATGCCTTGCCTGATGCGGTAGAGTGGGTGATTGAAGTAGATGATGAACAATATCGCTTTGTGAAAATAAAGCCATAAATAGTCATGCACAAATTTCTGAAAATTTTGTGCATGATGGCTAAAAATTAAAAGAACGTGTACAAATTTTGGCGATTTTTGTGCACGTTTTCTAAGTTTTGGTTTTTAGATTAAGATATTTAAGGTTAGAAGATGGCAACAGTTGAAAATATTACAAATCGGCTTTTACAGGTTTTACCACCAACAGAACAAAGTTGTGCGATTGCCTTAACGGGAGAATGGGGAGTTGGTAAAACACACTTTTGGAAGGAATTTTATAAAAATCATCATAAACAATTTGGAAGTCAAAAATATGCTTATGTCTCTTTATTTGGTCTTGAAACATTAGAAGCATTCAAATATGAAATTGCGATAAAAACTCATGCAGCATCACAACTGAATGATAGACTTTCATGGGTAAAAAAAATTTTTAATAATTTATTGGGGCGTGTAGAAATTTCTAAAATTGAAGGCAATGGTTTTACATTATCAGTTGGCAAAGAATTTATTTCCAGTTTAATAATATCTTCTATTCGTGATACTATTATTTGTATTGATGATTTAGAAAGAAAATCTGAAAAATTAGATATAAAAGATATTATGGGATTAATTTCTCAATTAAAAAATGAGAATAATTGTAAAATTATTGTGATTTTACATGAAGATAAAACTGATGATATTTATAAAGAATATAAAGAAAAGGTTTTTGATAATGTATTTTATCTAACAGAAAATTTATCTATTATTGATAAAATAATCAATGATAGTGAAATGTTTTTTGTTTATAAAGATTTTTATGAAAAACTAGGTGAAAAAAATCTAAGATTTTATTTAAAAGTTAAACGTGATTATGATGATATTATAAGCCAAATAGAGGGTTTGAGTATTTCTAGCAAAGAATATGTTCTTAGAGGTCTTTTTGTTGCAAGAATGGCTTTTGATGGAAAAAAAATACCCTATAAAAACGAACAAGATGGTGAAGAAAGGATTGTTTTTAATAAAGAATACTTGGTGGAAAATAACTTTTTAACTTATTTTGATGATATTGATATTCTTGAAAAATATTTTAAAGGATTTTATTCTTTTTATAC
>JBHACK010000180.1:0-12637 GCA_041854545.1 Acinetobacter sp.
ACTAATGCAATTTCATCTACGCCTAATGGAGCTCCATGACAATCTTCTTTGCCTTGTTTATTTGGCGAACCTAAACCAATGATTGTTTTACAAATAATTAAACTTGGCTTATTTTTTTCGCTTTGTGCTACTTTAGTCGCTTGACGAATCGCATCCGCATCATGACCATCGACTTTAATCACTTGCCAACCGTATGATAAAAAGCGTTGTTCAGTATTGTCAGTAAACCAGCCTTCTACTTCACCATCGATTGAGATGCCATTATCATCATAATAAACAATGAGTTTGCCTAAGTTTAATGTCCCTGCTAATGAACACGCTTCATGTGATACACCTTCCATCAAACAGCCATCACCTAAAAAACAATAGGTGTAATGGTTAATCACTTCGCAATCAGGTTTGTTAAATTGTCCTGCTAACGTTTTTTCTGCTAAGGCAAAACCAACTGCATTGGCAATCCCTTGTCCAAGAGGGCCTGTCGTGGTTTCAATCCCAGGGGCATAGCCGTATTCTGGGTGTCCAGCAGTTTTTGAGTGTAATTGACGGAAATTTTTAATATCTTCAATGCTTAAATCGTAGCCTGTTAAATGTAATAAGGCGTAATGTAACATTGAACCATGTCCATTTGAGAGTACAAAACGGTCACGGTTTGCCCATTGTGGGTTGTTTGGGTTGTGTTGGTAAAATTCACGCCAAACAACATCGGCAATATCTGCCATTCCCATTGGTGCTCCTGGGTGTCCTGAGTTGGCTTTTTGTACTGCGTCCATTGCCAATACACGAATCGCATTGGCGGTGTGGCGTTCATTAAGCGGTGTGGTCATGGTTTAACCTTGTATATGAATCAATAAAAAAGATGGTATATTGTCTTAGAAAATAGGGACAGGGTAAAGCCTTAGCATACAAAAAAATACTAAAAGTTGTGTTTGATGTGGTGAAACTGCTCTATTTCTAAAACGTACTTGATTGGATAAGGTATCCAGTTTTTAACTGCTCTATCGTAGTTCATACATTTTACTGAAAAGAGTAAAATTCTTAATCTACCTATTGGTAAATGAGCATTAAGTGATTTACTCAAGTTTTTGAGTAAATTTTCTAAGCTACCTATGCGGTAGATAACAATCATCATTAATTCAGTCAGATACAGCAAATTTTCTAAGCTACCTATGCGGTAGATAACACCAAAATCAGCGGTTACGGTTGTGTTGTCAGCTTTCTAAGCTACCTATGCGGTAGATAACAGCCATGCGTTAAGTCAGACATTTAGCTTTATGTTTCTAAGCTACCTATGCGGTAGATAACAACATCATGCGACAAAACCGCCCACAAGCTAATTTCTAAGCTACCTATGCGGTAGATAACGAGGACGATTTAAGCGGTTTTTTGTTGGGTGGTTTTCTAAGCTACCTATGCGGTAGATAACGCTATCGATACGGCGGTATGCGACCGCAGAGCTTTCTAAGCTACCTATGCGGTAGATAACATTATATGGCTATCTATTGCTACTGTATTCATTTTTCTAAGCTACCTATGCGGTAGATAACCGATTTTTATCGCCACCAACTGATTTGTCTTGGTAGTAGCTAATAAAACTATGATGATTTATTTGAATTGGTCTTATCATCGTCATCTTCCAATAAATCATCTGTAAAAATAGTTTTTTTATTTAGAAGTCGTTTTAAGATTTTTTTATTAGCTAAAGATACATATTTACGCATATTATAAAATGCATAAGACCATGCCAAAAATACAGTATAAAATAAAAACAATGAAAAATTGTCAAAATCAAAAAGATTTAAAATATCACTACAAAAAAATAAAAAAATACCTATACCTAATCCAAGCCAACCTCGTTTCAAATATACCTTAATCATATAATACCCTCTATTGACATGTTTTATCTACTTTCTTCTAAGCTACCTATGCGGTAGATAACAATAATTTTCAACAAAAAATAATTATAACCTTTTGATTTAACTAAGTTTTTATAGAGTACAAAAAAATAAAGGGTAAACTTTATTAATTAAAAGGAGATGATTTACACAACCATCTCCAAAACTCACCTTAAGCAAAAGCCTGCAATTCAGGATTAATCTCAGTTTGAGCCAAATTATTGGTATAATTACACAAAGTCGCCAAAGCAACACCTAAAACCACTTCAACCGCTTGCTGTTGAGAATAACCAGCATCAAAAAAAGCCTGCAATTCAACATCTGCAACCGCCCCTTTCTTCGCCATCACAGCTACAGTAAAACTTGCCAAAGCAGACAACTTCACATCATCAAATTCAGCAGGAGCAACAGCACGAGAACTTTGAATCGCATTATCCGACAACAATTTTTTTAATGTCGCTAATTTTGTATGCCCAGCCACACAAAAGCCACACTCATTCACCTTCGCCGCAATAATTTGCACCACTTCACGCTCACCAGCCGTCAGCGTTGTATTTGCATTCAACTTTCCGACTTCCTGATAAAATGCCAACGCTTCAGGCGAATTTGCCAAAACACCAATTAAATTAGGTAAAAAACCATTATTTTTAAATGCAGTTTCAACACGAGCTTTTGCATTTTCAGGTGCAGATTCTACAGAATGAACTGTTAAACGAGCCATAATATTTCTCACATTTTTAAAATAAAACTTAAATCACTTCACAATCTGTTTCTTTCGCTTGAATTTGACGATGAGCCGAATTTAAATAATCATCAGACTGCATTTCCAATAAACGAGAACGTGTCCGCTCAATTTCAAATGCCAGTTTCTCACCTTGATAAAGCTCAATAATACTATCTTGCGATGTTAATAATAATTTTACACCACGGTCATAAAACTCATCGACCAAATAAATAAAACGACGAGTTGCATTATCTAACACATCATTTAAATGCGGAACATCACTGACTAAAATCGTATTATAACGATTTGCCAACTCAATAAAATCTGCTGGACTGCGTGGTTTATAGCATAACTCTCTGAAATCACACCATAAAATATCTTCACTATGAGCAATGGTGATGACAGGACGACCATTTACTTCAATCACATCTGTAAATTTCTCATGTCCGCCAATTAACGCATTAAATCGTTCTGCTAACCATTGACTATTCTCTTCATTTAATGGCGATTTAAATAATTGAGCCTGTTTTAAAACACGCAAACGATAATCGACACCAGCATCTACATTTAAAATAGTACAATGTTTTTTTACTAATTCAATCGTTGGTAAAAAACGGTCTCGATGAATCCCATTTTTATATAAACCATCAGGGGCAATATTTGATGTTGCGACCAATGTAATGCCACGAGTAAATAATTTTTGGAATAAATCCCCTAAAATCATTGCATCAGTTACATTTGAAACAAAAAACTCATCAAAACAAATCACCAAAGCATCACGACAAATTTTATCCGCCACAATATCAAGTGGATTTTGTTGCCCTGATAATTTATTTAATTCAGCATGCACATTTTTCATAAAATGGTGAAAATGTAAACGAGTTTTTCGTTGTAATGGTACGGTATCAAAAAACTGGTCCATCAACCACGTTTTACCACGTCCAACACCGCCCCACATATACACGCCTTGCGGGTGCGGATTTTTACGAAAACGAGCAAAAAATCCCTTTGAATTTTCTTCAAATTCAATTAATTGTTGCCAGATACGTTGTAATTCATTCACCGCTTGAGCTTGAGCATCATCAGGTAAAAACTGTCCTGAATCAATGGCTAAAGCATAACGTTGAGCGGGGCTTTGCGGAAGTGTTGTGTTAGCATTATTTGACATTATCAATCAACATCATAAACGATAAAATGAAGGGATAGTATAATGAATTATGCTTGCTTTTCAAAGGGATTTTAGGAGATAATTTGAGCATATTTTGGGCAATAAAAATCCCACAATGATGTGGGATTAATATTTAATATGGTGCCGACAATCGGATTCGAACTGATGACCTACTGATTACAAGTCAGTTGCTCTACCAACTGAGCTATGTCGGCGTGTGTGCATATTATAAAGTACTCCATAGAAATGGCAAGCTATTTTTGCTGATAAAATAGACTATTACACCTAAAATGACCTTAATTGCCTATTAAAAATACAAAATAATCAGTTAAGGACGATACGTTAAACTTGAATGTTGATAATTAAAATGGGTTTCATCTAAAAAATGAGCAATCGGAATCCGTTGTGGATATAAAGCTGACCAATCTGAAACAGGACGGCGGATTTCTACAGGTAATTGCTGTAGATATTCTGTACGGCTTAATGGCTCTGCTCCCATACTCAACAAATGGTCGTTCGGTAATTGACAATCAATCCATTTAAATGTTGCAAATTTACATAATTGAGCCAAGCTAAAAAACGCCATTTTTGACGCATTGGTACGTCTATGAAACATTGATTCACCAAAAAAAGCGTGCCCAATTTTAACGCCATACAATCCGCCAATTAATTCATCATTATCCATGATTTCAATGCTGATGGCATAGCCCAACTGGTGTAATTGTTGGTAGGCGTATTTCATGCTTTCGCCAATCCATGTGGAATCGCTATAGGCTCGCTCTGCGGAACAGCCATCTATCACGGCGGAAAAATGTTGATTAATCTGCACATGATAAGGGCTTTTTTTCATCTCTCGTAGCAAACTTTTACTTGGTGCATATTGCTCTGGATATAGCACACAACGGGGTGATGGTGAATACCATGCAATCGGCTCTCCTTCATTAAACCATGGAAATAAGCCAATACTGTAGGCGTGTAATAGGGTTTGTGGTTGTAAATCTGCTCCCACAGCAATCAGCTCTTGATGGTCTGGGTCGGCAGATTCAGGGTCAGGAAAATCGTAAGCCGAGAGAAATAATGGTTCCATCATAATGTCCTAAACGATGTAAAATGTGAATTATTTTAACGTATTTTTCGCTTAACTTTGCTATTTCCATCTCTTTTTTGACAAATTATTGAAAATAAATGTTAAGGTAACTTGATTTTTTTTGCTTTTCCCCACATATTACCCCCGTATGATGATTTCATCATCATCTTTAGTTTTTATGATGAAGGGGATTTTTCCATTATGATGCGAATAGGTTTGTTCTTACTCACGAACCTTGCGGTTTTAGTGATTGTAGGAATAATTTTATACTTCTTGGGCATTGGCAGTACCCATGCCAATGGAAGTTTACAATTAGGTAACTTATTGGTCATCTGTTTTGTATTTGGTATGGTGGGGTCATTAATCTCACTGTTTATGTCAAAATGGATGGCAAAAAAGACAACGGGAACACAATTAATTGACCCAAATGCACCGCAAAATCAAGCGGAAGTGTGGTTATTAGAAACCGTTGCAGATTTAGCTCAACGCTCAAACATTAAAATGCCTGAAGTGGGTATTTTTCCATCATACCAACCGAATGCGTTTGCAACAGGTTGGAATAAAAATGATGCGTTAGTCGCTGTTTCAACAGGCTTATTAGAGCGTATGAACAAAGACGAATTGCGTGCCGTACTTGCTCATGAAATTGGACACGTTGCCAATGGCGATATGGTAACATTGGCGTTAATTCAAGGCGTGGTCAATACGTTCGTGATGTTCTTTGCTCGTATTGTGGGCGATTTTATTGACCGTAACGTCTTTGGTCGTGAAGATGGTGAAGCTCCAGGGCTTGCCTATATGCTCATTACCATGGTGTTAGATATTGTGTTTGGTATTCTTGCATCTGCGATTGTGATGTGGTTCTCTCGCTACCGTGAATACCGTGCAGATGAAGCAGGTGCTCGTCTTGCAGGGAAAGAAGCCATGATTTCTGCATTATTGCGTTTACAAGATACCGTTGAAATGCCTGAAAATATGCCTAAAGAAATGCGTGCTTTAGCGATTACTGAAGGTAAATCAGAAGGGTTTAGTTTAGCGTCATTGTTCCAAACGCATCCAAGCATTGAACAACGTGTACAAGCATTACGCCAGTTAAATTGTCCATAAGCTGAACATTTAACCGCTAAAAAAAAGCAAAGAAAAATCCCTAAATCAATGATTTAGGGATTTTTTATCATCAAATAATGTGATTATTTTACGGTACGATTATTATAAACCGCTAATGCACTTGGTAAATTCTTTTTCATTGCATCAATACGGCTTTGGTTCGATGGGTGTGTCGATAAGAAAGTTAAACCTTGTTTCCCATCATTGGCTTGCATTTTTTGCCATAAGGTAATGGCTGCATTTGGATTAAATCCTGCCTCCGCCATCAACATTAAACCGCCTTGGTCTGCACGACTTTCTAAGCTACGAGAATAGGGTAATCCTACCCCCACTTGTGAGCCTAAATCAGCTAATGCTGTACCTGCTTGACCTAATCCTGCTGCTGATGCACCAATACTAACGGCTAGTCCAGTCAATGCTTGAGCACCAATTTTACTTTTTGAATGCTCTTCTAAGGCGTGAATCATTTCATGCCCCATAATTGCCGCAATTTCATCATCAGTCAGTTGTAATTTTTCTACAATGCCTGTATAAAATACAACCTTACCCCCAGGGGCAACATAAGCATTAACTTCATCTGATTTTAATACGGCTAATTGCCAGTCAAAGGCTTGTCCTGTTTTATTTAAACGGTCAGCATATGGACGCATTTTATTAAATACCGCATTCACACGGCGATAGGTTGCCGATGAAGTATCTAATTTATTGCTATTTCGTGCCTCTTGCACCATTTTTTGATAGCTTTGCGTTGCTGCCAAGTTTAAACTTGCAGTATCTGCTCCTGCCATTTCTGCAACAGCATGACAGCCCGTTAAGCCAACTGCACTCACTAAGCCTACACTCATCAAAATATTACGCATCTTCATGGTCTTGTTCCTACTATGCTGATAGGTTGTTTCTATTGTAGCGGTATTCCGCCTACTGTCATCGAATCGTATAGAAAATCATTATAATCTAAAATCGTGGAGAAATATAGGACATCTTAAACCCTGTATTCATAACATTTTTGCAATGAAAAATGAGATAAATCGCCAGCGTTTCAAGGAAAAAACGCAAGCTGATAGTGATTCTATCGGCTAAGTTTTTAGGGTTAAAAGGTCGATAATCCTGACCATTCCATCAAACGATATTGCCAATATTTCCATGTTGATTCATCTGCATATTGTTGATATTCAACGCTTGCAAGCTGACCATCTCGATTATGCCATATATCATCAAAATAGCGTTGGGCGGTTTGATACGCAAGATGATGTGCTGTGGTTTTTAGCCATACATCACTCTCTAAATTATAATTTTTAAGATTGCGTGCGGTAAAATTGGCTGACCCTAAAATCAGTTGGCGTTGCTGTTGTTCTGCGTGTAATAACATTTTGCCATGACATTGTTCGCCTTGGGTATTGCACCAACGTACTTCAATACCTGCTTTATGTAATTCTGATGCAACAGGTTGATTTGGAATGCCATTTTTTTGACGACCAAACGCATCTTGATTACGGTCAAGTAAAATACGGATTTTAACACCACGTTGATGGGCGGATTTTAATGCGTGGATAATGTTGCGTTCTGAAAGATAAAACATCATTAAATCTAATTGAGAATCCGCTTGGCTTTGTTCAATCATCTGTAAGATACGCTCATAAATGGCTTGTTCTGTAACAAGTTGTACTTGAGCCATCTCAGATTCTGTGTGTTGAGTTGTATTGCCAATCACTAAACTTGGGACATTTCCGCCAGATAAGCGAGCCACAGCAAATTCGCTTTTTAACGCATCGCTGGCAAATCCGCCATCATGAACCACTAATGCCACATTGCTATGGCGTGAACTACCATTGTGTGGATTGGCAGAACTGATTAAGGTTTGCCAACCTTCTTCCCCATCAACAATCATCATTTTACGGTGATTGGCTTTAAAATTAAGTAAATGTAAATAACTTCTTAAGGTAACTTTTTGTTCACCAAACGGTGCAGGCAACCAACCTTGTGTGCTATTGCCCAGACTTTGGCAACACATATACCACAGCCCTGACCATGTCGGATTTGATGCAGGTAAAGGGGTTAAATTGGTTTCAATCACATCAATACCTGCTTGGCGTAATTGTTGGTAGTGTTCAGGCAAAATTCCGCCATAAAATGAATTAATCGGGTCGGTCAGTACAGAAATAGAAACATTGGGATATTCACGGCGTTTTTGAATTAAGGCGTGGGTTAATTGCTCTGTTAATGGGCGTTGGGCTTTTCCATCGCTCCCTTGTGTGGCATTAAATAAAAACATATCCAATACAATGGTGCTTTGTGCCTGTTGAATCATTTGCAACATTCGGTCAAAAATTTGCTGTTGTAAATGTTGTGAACCATCTGCTTGTAAATAGGTTTTATCGTATAAAAATTCAACTTTTGCCGAACGCATTTCCCCTGTATAGTTTAATCCTTCTGGCATGGATTTTCCGCTATGATACAGGGCTGAACTTAAATAAACACAAAAAAATACCGCCAACCACGCCAATAGATATTGACGTACAGACCATTTCATTTTTTGTTGAAACTTTCGAAATAAACGCATAACACCACTCTCTTGTCATGGGGCAATGGTAACAAATCAAACTGTTTTTTCAAGCCTATTTTTGCAATGATTTTCATAAATACTCCAAACTTAAAAATTACCACAAATTTTCCCAATATCAAAGTAATTTATAAAAATGTAGTTTATTGATATAATTGAAAAAATAATAAATTAAATGATTTATTTTGAGTCTAACGACCATATTAAATTTCTACTACAGTAGATATACATGATGATTTAACAAATAATGGTTTAATGCTCTATAATAGCGTGTTGCTGTTATCTCTACTATTTTTGATATATTTACTATGCCATTTACCCTATCTCATGCGGTGCTTGCCCCGCCGATTGCTAAATATACACGCTTGCCCCTTGCCAGTGTGGTCATTGGTTGTATGGTACCTGATTTAACTCGTTTATTAAATGAATCTCACCATCTTGTTATCTTGGCACATACATGGAAAGGCTTAATTTATCCTGATTTATGGATAGGTTTAATCTTTTCATTACTTTGGTATGTGTTGTATCGTCCTGTGATTTATCATTTTTTAAAATTGGAAGATGCTTTACCCTTTCAGTCGTGGCAAGCAGGATTTTGGTTTTTATTAGGCATTCCTATTGGCATTATTGCTGGCACGGCAACGCATATTGTGTGGGACGGTCTAACGCATTTAGATTTTAGAACTTTTGCTTTTCACCAAACCTTAGCGATGAAAATCACTATTCCATATTTAGGGCTTAGTTATCCTTTACATTCTGTATTACAAATAGCCTGTTCAATCTTGGCTTTACCCATTTTATTATACGCATTAGGGCGATATTATCGTCATTTTAAACAAAAAGATGTTGATTTAACGGGCATGGATTCATTGCTTGCCCTGATTTTTTTTACTGTTCCACTTGGCTATGCTAGTCTGCAAACGTGGCAATTTTATCAAAAATATCATTATCTAAAATTATATGATTTAATCGGACGTGGGTTTAATGTTTTTAGTTTTTCAACGTTAATGGTTTCTGCTTTTTTAGCATTATTGATTTTAATTATTCAACAATTTAAACGAGATTAAGGTTTTTCAACAGAACCTACGCAATTTTAGTGCGGTTTGTAACATAGATTTGACGTAAAATAGTGTACTTTTCAGTATCCTTATTTTTCCTTAAACTATGATGTCATCTTCTTCTCCACGTTTATTTTTAGTGATTTTTGCCCTTGCGATTGGTAGTTTTTGTATTGGAACAACCGAATTTTTAGCGATGGGCTTAATCCAAGAGATTGCTCAAAGTCTAAACGTTTCTATTCCATCAGCAGGTTATTTTATTAGTGCCTACGCCTTAGGGGTGATGATTGGGGCTCCAATCATTGCAATTTTAGGGGCAAGAGTGCCACGCAAGCATTTATTAATCGGTTTAATGCTGTTTTATGGCTTGGCAAATGGTTTAACGGCATTGGCTCAATCTTCTGAAATGATGTTATTGGCTCGTTTTATTTCAGGTTTTCCACATGGTGCCTATTTTGGCATTGCCTCTTTGATAGCTGCAGAATTAGCAGGCAGTCATCGCCGAGCCTCTGCCATTGCTCAAGTGATGATGGGCTTAACGGTTGCAACGGTGATTGGTGTTCCTTTTGCAACATGGTTGGGGCAACAATTTGGCTGGCAAACGGCATTTATTTTTGCCTCAAGTTTAGCTGTCATGACCTGTGTAGCGGTTGCTTTATATGTTCCGCCAATTCAAGTGCAAGCTACCGCCAGTATTCAAGCTGAATTTCAAGGTTTAAAAAATATCAATATGTGGCTTACCTTAGCTGTGGGTGCGATTGGTTTTGGGGGGATGTTTGCGGTTTATAGTTATGTTTCGCCGATTTTAACCGAGTACACGGCGGTACAAATTACAACCGTTCCGATTGCCTTATCAATTTTTGGTATTGGTATGGTGTTAGGGGGATTAACCGCAGGTTGGTTAGCTGACCGTCATCTTAATTTTACCATGATTGGCGTGTTAGTCAGTTCTGCAGTCGCTTTTTTCTGTGCGTATTTTATGATGGCGAATCTTTATACTGCGATGATTGCCTTATTTTTTATTGCCTTTACCATTTCAGGTTTAGGGGGCGGTTTGCAAATTCGTTTGATGGACGTAGCAGGCAATGCTCAAAATTTGGCAGCATCTTTAAATCATTCTGCGTTTAATTTAGCCAATGCCTTAGGAGCATTTTTAGGAGCATGGGTGATTGAACAGCAACTGGGTTGGCTTGCACCGATTTGGGTAGGTTTTGGCTTGAGTTTGGCAGGCTTAGCAGTCTTATTTCTTGCGTTTTGGTATGATAAACGTCAGGTTTCGGCTTAATGATTTTACATTACATTAGGGCAAATGAAAATTTCATCATGCCCTAATGTTTAAATCAATGATAATAAAACAATTATTAACGAATTGTTTTTACATCAATTTTTGTGATATAACGATGGTCTTTCGTTTCTTCTACATCGACTTCACCAGTCAATGAAACAACTTTTTTCGCATCTACTTTACGACCTTTCATTAAATCATCATCAATTTCAACAGTCATGGTGCCTGTACGGTCTTTAAAAGTGTATTGTTCATCACCAATCTTTTTGACCAAATAGCCTTTAAGTTGAACTGGTGCCCCATCAGCACGTTGTTTTGCATTTTTCACATCTTTCGCTAAAGCACGGCTTTGTTGTGCGGTATGCTCTGGGGTGTGATGAGCCATTGCCAATGGTGCAGTTAAGGCTAAACTTGCCATCAACGTAGTTAAAATTAACGATTTTTTCATGATAAACTCCACATGAAACAGAAAAAATAATCTTTTTGCTATGATACTGTATTCATCATACAACGTCAGCGTTTTTAACCTATTTTAACGATTTTTTGCAATCTTTATCATCTTTTATGATAAAGGAACGACTCGCAACACTTCTTCAACTGTGGTTTTTCCTGCCACAATTTGCCGTAATCCTGCAATGCGTAAAGGTTCAACCCCTTCTTTTTGCACTTGTTGTCGCAATTCATTGGCATTTGCTCCGCTACCTATGAGATGCTTTAATTCTAAACTCACAGGCATAAACTCATATAGCCCTATACGCCCTTTATAGCCGGTCATTCGGCAATGTTCGCAACCAACCGCTTTATAAATTTTTGCAGGTTTTTTCACACGATAGCCATAAGTAAGATGTTTCCATTCATCGTCTGAAACTTCGGTTTCTTGTTTACAACTACATAATTGACGGACTAAACGTTGTGCCAAAACCCCTAAAATCGTAGCAGCGGTTAAAAAAGGTTGTACCCCTAAATCGTGCAAGCGAGTTAAACTTGATGGTGCATCATTGGTATGTAATGTTGATAACACTAAATGTCCTGTTAATGCGGCTTGAATTGCCATATTAGCGGTGTCTTGGTCTCGAATTTCCCCAACCATAATAATATCAGGGTCTTGACGCATTAATGCTCTAACCCCTTCAGCAAAGGTTAAATCAATCGCAGGATTAACTTGCATTTGGTTAAAACTTGGCTCAATCATTTCGATAGGGTCTTCAATGGTACATACATTGACCTGCTCGGTTGCCAGTTGTTTTAATGATGAATATAAGGTTGTAGTTTTTCCTGAACCTGTAGGGCCTGTAACCAAAATAATGCCATGACTATTTTTAGTCAGCTGATTCCATTGGCTTAATAATTGTTCACTAAAGCCGAGTTGTTGGAAACTACGGACTAACACATCAGGGTCAAAAATACGCATCACCATTTTTTCACCAAATGCCGTTGGTAAAGTCGAAATACGCAATTCTGTTTCTTGTCCTTTTGGCGTGCGTGTTTTTAAACGTCCATCTTGTGGTTTACGTTTTTCGGCAATATTTAACCGTCCTAATGTTTTGATACGAGCAATCACCGCCAATAAAGTATTGGCTGGCATATTGTAAATCGTGTGCAAAACACCATCAATACGAAAACGAATATTGGCATTTTCTTTGCGTGGTTCAAGGTGAATATCACTTGCCCCTTGTTCAAACGCAAACTGTAAAATCCAGTCCACTAATTTTACAATATGTTGGTCATTGGCATCTGGATTTTGTGTATCTCCCAG
>JBHACK010000181.1:0-7593 GCA_041854545.1 Acinetobacter sp.
AAAGCGGAACAAGATAATGCCGAGTTAAGTGATTTAATCGCTCCACTTGCTCAACTTAATAAACAATGGCTTGAACTGACTACGCAAATTGGTCAGCGTGCAATGCAAAATCCAGATGAAGTTGGTGCAGCTGCCGTAGATTATTTATACTATTCAGGTTATGTAACCTTGGCGTATTTCTGGGCAAAAATGGCTCGTATCGCTCAACAACAGTTAGCCGATGGCTCTACTGAAATTGGTTTCTATACAGCTAAAATTAAAACAGCTCGTTTCTATTTTAGTAAAATCTTACCTCGTGTTCATAGCCATGTTGCCATCTTAGCGACAGGTGTTGAACCATTAATGAGCCTTGATGCGGATGATTTTATCTTTTAAGGCTTGCATCTTAAGTTATTTTTCGTTATAACGGAATGTGATGGTGTTCTGCCATCACATTCATCTATGACATAAAGGAATCAATATGCCAATATACAAAGCCCCTCTTACGGATATGCGTTTTATCTTAGAAGATGTATTTAACGCCCCTCAATTTTGGCAAGACAACGAAAAACTTGCCCATGTGGACATTGACACAGCACAAGCCATCTTGGAAGAAATGGCGAAATTCACAGAACAAGTCACCTTACCACTCAACCGTACAGGTGATGAGCAAGGTGCAACACACCACGATGGTCAAGTCAGCACCCCTGAAGGATTTAAAGACGCATTCCGTCAATATGCAGAAGGTGGTTGGATTGCCTTAGGTGCAGATGAAGCATGGGGCGGTTCTGCTATGCCAAAAATGCTGACTGTTTTAACCGATGAAATGCTTTTTGCGACCAATCCATCATTTATGCTCTACCCTTTACTTTCTGTAGGGGCTGGCATGGCACTCAACAGTTATGCCTCACAACAACAAAAAGAAACCTATCTTCCTAAAATTTACTCTGGCGAATGGTCAGGCACGATGTGCTTAACCGAACCACACGCAGGGACGGATTTAGGCATTATCAAAACCAAAGCCGAACCACAAGCCGATGGTACTTATAAAATCACAGGGACAAAAATCTTTATTACTGGTGGCGACCATGATTTAACGGAAAATATTATCCATTTAGTACTAGCAAAAACGCCTGATGCTCCAGCGGGTTCTCGTGGGATTTCTCTGTTTATCGTCCCTAAAATTTTAGTCAATGCAGATGGTTCATTAGGTGAACGCAATGCGGTGTATGCAGGTTCTATTGAACATAAAATGGGTATTAAAGCCTCTGCAACGTGTGTGATGAATTTTGATGGAGCAACAGGCTATTTAGTCGGCAAAGAAAATGAAGGCTTGGCAGCCATGTTTGTGATGATGAACTATGAACGTTTATCAATGGGGATTCAAGGCTTAGGGGCAAGTGAATTTGCCTATCAAAATGCCTCACAATATGCAACTGACCGTTTACAAGGGCGTAGTTTAACAGGGGTGCAATCACCAGAAAAACCAGCGGATAGCATTTTAGTGCATGGTGATGTACGCCGTATGCTCTTAAATGTGCGTGCCAATAATGAAGCTAGCCGTGCCTTTGCCGTCTATGTTGGACAACAACTAGACATCACCAAGTTTTCAACCGATAGCGAAGCGGTGAAAAAAGCCAATGACCGTGTAGCCTTATTAACGCCAATCGCTAAAGCCTTTTTAACAGATACCGCTTTCCAAGCAACTTTAGACGCTCAAATGTGCTTTGGCGGTCATGGTTATATTCGTGAATGGGGCATGGAACAATGTGTGCGTGATGTGCGTATTGCTCAAATTTACGAAGGCACCAATGGGGTACAATCACAAGATTTAATTGGTCGTAAAACCATTAAATGCAATGGTGCTTATTTAGCAGAATTTATTGCTGAAATTCGTGAATTTACTCAAGCATTACATGAAGACTTAAACTTTATTAAAAATGCAACTTTAAGTGCCTGTGATGAAGTTGAGTTAATTACTCGCTATATTTTAGAAGTTGCAAAAGAAGATGCGAACTTTAGTAATCATGTTGCAGTCGATTATTTACACGCTGTTGGCTTATTAAGTTTTAGCTATATGTTTGCAAAAATTGCCCACGCATCACACGCTAAAGAAGGTGAATTTTATGCCAATAAGGTGCAGTTAGCACGTTATTTTGTGGCACGCATTTTACCTGATTTAAAAACACGTTTAGTGAAAATTCAATCTGACCGTAGTTTGGTGATGAGTTTTAGCCAAGATTATTTTACGGCTCAAAATTAATCGCATAAAACCATATAAAACCACAAAAAATCGGAAAATTTAGCTTTTCCGATTTTTTTATCATGGTTATTTATCCAAATCAACAGACTTAAATCACTACAAAATCATGGGGTTGATTTAATTCATCAATACAATGTTGAATGGTTTTGCCAATCCGTGCATGGCTTTCAATCACAGAAATTTTTGACCACGTTGCACGCTCCCCTTCCCGCTGTAATTTTTCCAATAAATATTGGTCAGGGTTTTGCAACATATAGCGATAATTTTGCAAATCATGTCGTGCAATAATATTCACATCACCATAATATTGTTGGTCGCAAATGCCGTAACCGTGGTCAAGTAATCGCTGTAAAACAGGAATTTTGGTGGTACGTTCACGAGCAAAATCCATCACACTTAGGGCGATGCCTTTTCCTTGTCGGCGAATCACACGTTCAGTCCAACTTAACACATCTTTACCATAACGTTGGCGGTCGCTTTGTAAAAATGGCACAATGTGTGGATTCACTTGACTGGCAATGGTATAGTTAATGTTATATAAACGTGCCATTTTTTCTTTTGGAAAATCATGGCGAATACTGCCATCAACCCATTTTGTATCTGCCATATACGGCACATATTCACCATCAAACCGTTTACACATTAAGCGAATCGGTGGGAATAAAACTGGCACTGCACACGATGCTAACACCGCACTCCAGACCAACACATCTGGAGCTGTAATGGCATTTAAAATGCGTGAATTTTGGGTTGGGTCATACGGTGCAACTGCAATATTAATATGTAAACCTGAACATTGATAGGCTTCAGCAAAGGTATAATCACCAATCAATTCTTTTAAAAAGTTTTTCAGATAGACCACATCTGCAATGCCACCGCCATAAATCAATTCTTTTAAATTGCGAATGCGTAAGGCTTGAGCAAATAAAAATTCTCCTGTAATCATTTGCTTAAACTCATCGATTGAGCGTGTCCCTAACACGGCGGTCGTAATTGCCCCTGCACTTGACCCTGAAATGACGTTGGGTAATAAATCATGTTCAATTAATGCCTTACAGACCCCTGTATGGAACAGCCCTAAAGTTGAACCACCCGATAACATCAATGCAGGTTGTCCATAGGCTTGTTGGCATTTTAAGAAAAATTCTTGTTTTTGTTTTAAACCAAATTCTTGCCCTTTATAATTCGCAATAAAACGCAAACACGCATCGACTTCGCCAATATAATCTTCAATGATTTTCTTTGTACCAATAAAAGTATGGGTAAATAATAAAGGGTGTCCAATATTCGCAATGTCGTAGGTTAAACCTTCTAATAACACTTGCACTAAATGTAAAATGCGTTGTTGCGAGCGATAACGTTTCAATAAATGAAAGCGATGAGCGATTAATTTTGCATCAAAATAAGGCGATGTATTATCATATTTCCATGCGTGTTGTTCCGTCAGTTGGTCAAGTTTTAGGGCAATCGCTTGCCATTCCGCATAAGAGTTTGCGTGTTTTAAATTTGTTTTTAATTGTTGAATACATTTTCGTTGATAACGATTCATGGTTAAACCTTACCCATTACCTAAACTATTGGTTACTGTAACGCACTTTGATTCGCTTTGACATTGGCAAAAATGATAAGGCTTTCCATCATTATTGTCAGGTACAATCTACCGCTGGGCTAGTCGCAATTTCTACTTGCACTTCTGCTAACTCAAATAAGGCTTTGACTTGTTTTTGAGCATTTTCCGTTGCAACATCTAAAATCCGACTTTTGCACGCACTTTGAAACACTTGTTTTTTGCCTTCTTCTTGTGCCACATTAAACAATTTTGGGTCTAAGCTGACCATACCAAATAAGCCTGTTTTAATGTCATACACTTCAATTTTATCTAAGGTTGTTTCAAAAATTTGAGCCGATGGCAAGGTAATCATCACCTGCTGACCATCTTCTGAAACATCAACTTGTTCAACGGTTAATTGGTTTAAGTCAATCCCCGCAGATACTCGACCATGTGCCACAAATAAGCCTTTTTGTCCATCTTGCCATAAGGTGTACCAATTCCCTTCTTTTTGGCTTTGAATCACCGTGTCAATATTATAAGCAACCGTTTGTAAGCGATTAAGTGATTGAATTTTCGTTACCACACTTTCTCGTGTCAGTACCTGAATATGTGCGTTTTGTTCATTTTTACGCAAATACACATCTGCAAGCCACAGTCCTAAAATGACGCAAATCGCACCAATCACCATCAACATGATTGGCGGTTGTTTTGGTGTAGGGGGCTTTTTTCGTGGTGGTTCAGCTTGAAGTTCATGACCCAGTTGGTTTAGCTGTTGTTGCATTTCATTCATCGAGATTGCCCATAATATGATGAAACGTTCATCTTAACCGATTTTAATGAAGGTTCAATCGATTTATTGTGAGTGTGATTAAAAAAATTGTAAGAACCTGTTCACGATTAATTTTTCTTACATCATTTTTGATTATCATACAATACATTACGTTTTAAATGTGGTCGTTGAGTTGAAACAAATGCTAATTTTGACTATGATATACTCACCAGTCCAATTATTAAATATCGTAGGGTTGTAATATGCAAATTTATTTAGTTGGGGGTGCTGTACGAGACCAACTGCTAAAGCACCCTTATGATGAACGTGATTATGTGGTGGTTGGGGCAACGGCTGAACAATTATTAGAACAAGGCTTTCAAGCGGTTGGTAAAGATTTTCCTGTGTTTTTACACCCCATCACCAAAGATGAATATGCCCTTGCTCGTACTGAACGCAAAACGGGTCAAGGCTATCATGGTTTTTCGTGTCATTTTTCACCCGATGTAACCTTAGAAGATGATTTAATTCGCCGTGATTTAACCATCAATGCGATGGCAATGGCAGATGATGGCACTATTATTGACCCTTATGGCGGTCAGCACGATTTAGAACATAAAATTTTACGCCATGTTTCTCCTGCATTTGCGGAAGACCCTTTGCGAGTCTTGCGTGTTGCTCGTTTTTCAGCACGTTATGCAGAATATGGCTTTACCGTTGCTCCTGAAACTTTAGCTTTAATGCGTCAGCTTGCAGAATCAGGTGAACTTAACCATTTAACACCTGAACGAGTTTGGAAAGAGACTTCTCGTGCTTTAATGGAATCTCATGCCGATGTCTATTTTCAGACGTTGCGTGATTGTGGTGCATTAAAAATCTTATTCCCTGAACTAGATGCTTTGTTTGGTGTGCCACAACGCCCACAATATCACCCTGAAATTGATTGTGGTATTCATACCTTAATGTCTTTACGTCAAGCCTGTCGAGCCAATTATCCTTTGGAAGTGCGATTTGCAGTCTTATTACACGATTTAGGCAAAGCCTTGACCCCAGCAGATGTTTTACCACGTCATACCTTACATGAAGAACGTGGCGTGCCTGTGGTACAAGCGGTTTGTCAGCGTTTAAAAGTCCCTAAAGCCTTGCAAGAATTAGCTCTTGTGGTCTGTAAAGAACATTTAAAATGTCATCAAATCATGAATTTACGAGCTGGGACATTATGGCGATTATTACGCCGTTTAGATGTATTACGTCATCCTGAACGTGTGGTTTATTTTGTACAAACTTGTGAATGTGATGCTCGTGGGCGTTTAGGTTTTGAACAGCGTCCTTATCCACAAGCTGATTATATTTTACAAGCGATGGAGATTGTGCGTAAAATTAAAGCTCATCATTTGCCTGAACATATTAAAGGGGCAGATATTGGCGAAGTGTTAATTCAAAAACGCATAGAAGCCTTAAGCGAATTTAAAAAACGTTATATTGCAGAACATGGTATGCATTAATCTACTCAATAGATTCTCATCTTATCGCTGTGCTTTATTTACAAAAAAAAGATGTCTTTTTAGGGAGAGAATGATTTAAAATAATCGTTCTTTGTCTTTATTTTTTGTTTAGACTATGAATTTACCCCCTTTAAAAAACAGTCAGCAAGAACAACAAATTTATCGTCATCGTATTTATTTTGCGATTGGACTTGTCTTATTTTTTATGACAGGTTTAGTGGGTTGGTATGCCTATTTACAAACATCTCAACATGAAAAATACGCTACAGCGTCCGATAAAAACCGTATTCGTTTCCAACCTTTACCCCCTGCTCGTGGCTATATTTATGACCGAAATGGCATTTTACTTGCCGATAACTATCCTGTATTTACTGCAACGCTTAGCCCTGCAGATATTGAAGATTTAGATGATATTCTTGAGCGTTTAACGCCTGTTATTAATTTATCACCAGAAGATATTCAACAATTTCGTACTCGTATTAAAACGGCTAAAAAAACCGAACGTGTTACCTTAAAATTAAATTTAACTGAACAAGAAATCGCCCATTTTAGTGAGTTAAAATATCAATTTCCGGGAGTAAAAATTGAAACTCAAATGACCCGTTATTATCCACACGGTGAGTTATTTGCACACGTCATCGGTTATGTTGGACGTATTAATGATAAAGAATTAAAAAAACTTGACCCCAATTTATACGCTGGAACAAGCTTAATTGGTAAAATTGGTGTTGAAAAATATTATGAAGATTTATTACACGGCACTCCCGGTTATGAATCGATTGAAGCAGATGCTCATAATAATGTGTTACGTCATTTAGGTTATAAAGAAGCGACTCGTGGCAATGACTTATATCTTTCTTTAGATTATGGTTTGCAAAAAGTTGTCAGTAATCAAATGGCGGGTAAACGTGGTGCGGTTGTAGCAATGGACCCACGCACAGGTGAAATTTTAGCCCTTGTTTCAACGCCAACATTTAACCCCAATCTTTTTGTAACAGGGATTAGCTCTCGAGATTACTCTGCTTTGCGTGATAATTTAGATAGACCGTTATTTAACCGTGCAGTGCAAGGGGTTTATCCCCCTGGGTCGGTGATTAAACCGATGGAAGCTCTTGCAGGGATTCATTATAAAACTTTAGATTGGAATACGACCATTACAGACCACGGTTATTTTACCTTGCCAGGGGATTCGCATAAATTCCGTGACTGGTTAAAGTCTGGTCATGGCATGGTCAATATGCACAAATCGATTGTCGTGTCGTGTGATACCTATTTTTATATCATGGCTCATCAACTGGGTATTGAACGCATGAATGAATGGATGCGTCAATTTGGCTTTGGTTCAAAAACAGGATTAGATTTACCAAGTGAAAGTACAGGACTGTATCCGAACCCTGAATGGAAAATGCGAACTCGTAAAAGTAAATGGCTCAAAGGTGAAACCATTTCTGTGAGTATTGGTCAAGGGGCATTTACTGCTACACCGATTCAAATGGTGTTAGCCACAGCCATCATGGCAAATAAA
>JBHACK010000182.1:0-7661 GCA_041854545.1 Acinetobacter sp.
CTGGAATATTCATACTATTTGCCGTACAAACAAACATCACTTCGGATAAATCTAAATCCAAGTCTAAATAATGGTCATTAAACTGGTGATTTTGTGATGGGTCAAGGACTTCAAGCAATGCTGATGCTGGGTCGCCACGATAATCTTGAGCCATTTTATCAATCTCATCAAGCAAGAATAATGGGTTTTTTACCCCTACTTTGCTTAAAGATTGAACGATTTTACCGGGCATTGCCCCAATATAAGTACGGCGATGTCCACGAATTTCCGCTTCATCTTTTACACCGCCCAATGCCATACGCACAAACTCTCGTCCTGTGGCTTTCGCAATCGATTCACCTAAACTGGTTTTACCTACCCCCGGTGGCCCCACTAAGCACAAAATCGGGCCTTTGATTTTTTTGACACGAGATTGCACCGCTAAATATTCTAAAATGCGTTGTTTGACTTCATCTAAACCATAATGGTCTTTATCTAAAATCTCTTCCGCTTTGGTTAATTGAATGCTGACTTTACTCGCTTTATTCCACGGCGTATCTAAAATGGTTTCTAAATAACCACGAATCACCGTTGCTTCACTCGATGATGGTTGCATCATTTTAAGTTTGCGTAATTCACTTTCCGCTTTCTTACGAACGTGGTCTGGTAAATCCGCTTCTTCTAAACGACGTGCTAAATCGCCTTCATCTTCGTCATCTTCATCTAAACCTGATAATTCACGTTGAATCACTTTCATTTTTTCATTTAAAAAGTATTCACGTTGATTTTTATCAATTTGTGTTTTGGTTTTTTCTTGCAATTCTTGTTCAATTTGTTGTTCGACAAATTGCTCAAGTAAATAATCACTTAAACGGTCAATATGGGCGACAATATCATCTTTTTCTAGAAATTCTTGTTTAATTTCAGTCGATAAAGAGACTCGAGTTGCAATAAAGTAAACCGTTTGCAATAAGCCTTCAAAACGTGATAATGCTGTAATTAACTCTCGATGATTGCGTAATTTTCCTTCTGCATAACGTGCAAAAGATTTTCGCAATTCTTCTAAATAGAGCTTAGCTTTCAGCTCTGGCACATCAACGGTCATTGGTGCAAGGCTAAATTTTGCACTTAGATAATCATCATGGTCATAAATTTCATTTAATTCTGCACGGTGCAAGCCTTCAATTAAGACTTTAATACAGCCATCTTCTTGTTCATGATTGACGACTTGAATAATACGGGCAACCGTTCCATATTGATACAAATTATCCGCTGAAATCTCTTCGCTTAAAGAATCCTTTTGACTAACCACAAACACTAAATTGTCATGATTTTGGGCAACTTCAACCGCATGAATTGATTTTTCACGTCCTACAAATAACGCAATTTGCATATGTGGATAAACCACAACATCTCTTAACGCTAAAAGGGGTAATGTATCAGGTAAAGGTTGTTCAGGTGTATCTTGCTGTAGTGTTGTAGTCTCTGACATAACATTCTCTCATTGGTTTCCCATCTCTTGCTATTATAATGATGGACATTCTCAAAATTACAAGGGGAAGTGTTAAAGTTTTTTTGTATCGCAATGTAATCCATTCTCCTGCTTTTTTGACTAAATATGCAAATGATGTCCTGCATAATGTCTATTTTTTATACGTTTTTATAGGGCTATTTTTACAATTGTTTTAAATTTTTGGTACTTTTGAACATTGCAGAAACTTGTTAAAACTCTCATTATATCGCCATATTTTGAGATGGTCAGTGTTTAACTATTTAACATGATGTTTTTTAAATTTTGTAGAGAAGATACGGTAAAAATAGTGAATTTTGCAACCATCTTTACATCTTAATTTTAAGGCGATTCTGCTATGACACGCAAATTTTTGCTCATTCAAGGCCCTAATCTTAACCTGCTCGGTCAGCGTGAACCTAACGTCTATGGACATCAAACTTTAGATGATATCCATCAACAGTTAGTCAGTTATGCTCAACAACATCAGGTTGAATTAGCAACATTTCAAAGTAATTGGGAAGGAGCAATTATTGAGCGTATTCATCAAGCCTATCATGAAGGTATTCAGTTGATTATTATTAATCCTGCTGCCTTTACCCATACATCTGTTGCGGTGCGTGATGCCTTGCTGGGTGTTGCAATTCCGTTTATTGAAGTGCATTTATCTAATGTTCACGCTCGTGAGCCTTTCCGTCATCATTCGTATTTGTCCGATAAAGCGATTGGTGTCATTTGTGGTTTAGGTGCATTTGGCTATCAAACCGCTTTAGATTATGGCATTCAACATATTCCTGCCTAACATTTTTATCCCCTTATTTGAGGAACATCATCATGGATATTCGCAAGATTAAAAAATTAATTGATTTAATGATTGAATCAGATTTACACGCACTTGAAGTAAAAGAAGGCGACCATGCCATTGCTCTTACACGTCAAGCACCACAGCCAATTTATCAAGCACCAATGGCAGCAGCGGTAACGCAACAAATCAATGCTCCTGCAATCGCACCAAGTATTATCAATGCCACTCAAGGTCATTGCGAAACTTCGCCAATGGTTGGTGTATTTTATTCTGCTCCAAGCCCAGACGATGCTCCTTTTGTGAAAGTGGGTCAAAGTGTGAAAAAAGGCGAGCAATTATGTATCATTGAAGCCATGAAAATCATGAACCCGATTGAAGCAACGCAAGATGGCGTGATTGAAGAAATTTTGGTTAAAAATGGTGATGTGGTTCAATTTGGACAATCGTTATTCCGTTTTCGTGCCTAATTAAGGGGGCATACTCATGTTAAAAAAAGTGCTGATAGCCAATCGTGGCGAAATTGCATTACGCATTACACGAGCGTGTAAAACCTTAGGTATTCAAACGGTTGGCGTATATTCCCAAGCGGATAAAGACTTAATGCACTTACGTTTTGTTGATGAAGCAGTATGTATTGGTGCAGGTGCTAGCAGTGGCAGTTATTTAAACATTGCCAATATTATCACGGCGGCTGAATTGACAGGGGCAGATGCGATTCACCCTGGATATGGCTTTTTATCAGAAAATGCTGAGTTTGCTGAAGCGGTTGAAGAAGCAGGTTTAATTTTTATTGGCCCACGACCAGAGACGATTCGCTTAATGGGCAATAAAGTTTCTGCGATTGTGGCAATGAAAAAAGCAGGTGTACCGACTGTTCCGGGGGTAGATTTTGCCATTACCCCTAAAAATGCCAAGAAAGAAGCCAAAAAAATCGGTTATCCTTTAATCGTGAAGGCTGCTGCAGGCGGTGGCGGTCGTGGTATGCGAATCGTTGAACATGAAGATATGCTCATTGAATCTGTTCAAGCTGCGATGCGTGATGCGGAAATGTGGTTCGGTGATGATACCGTATATATGGAACGTTTCTTACAAAAACCACGCCATGTTGAAGTACAAGTATTAGGTGATGGTGAAGGACACGCTATCCACTTATATGACCGTGATTGCTCATTACAACGCCGTCACCAAAAAGTATTAGAAGAAGCTCCTGCTCCAAATTTACCAGAAAAAGCTCGTGCGGATATTTTAGAAGCCTGTGTAAATGCTTGTAAGTTAATGAAATATCGTGGTGCAGGAACATTCGAATTTTTATATGAAGATGGTGAATTTTTCTTTATTGAGATGAATACTCGTGTTCAAGTTGAACACCCTGTAACTGAAATGGTAACAGGCGTTGATATTATTCAACAACAACTCAATATTGCATCAGGATTGGGCTTACAACTGCAACAAAGTGATATTGCTGTTAAAGGTCATGCCCTTGAGTGCCGTATCAATGCGGAAGACCCAACCACATTCTTACCTTCCCCAGGTAAAATTGAACAATTTTATGCACCGGGGGGTGCTGGGATTCGCCTAGATTCTCATGTTTATCAAGGCTATAGCATTCCACCTTATTATGATTCAATGATTGCAAAATTGATTGCACATGGACAAGACCGTAAAACTGCGATTGCTCGTATGCGTCAAGCCCTTGATGAAATGGTACTCACAGGTGTCAAAACCAATATTCCATTACATCAACAGGTCATTTTAGCAGATGAAAAATTCTGTGAAAATGCAATGGATATTCATTACCTTGAAAAGCATTTATTAAAAATGTCTTAATCAATATTTAGGTAAAAAAAGGGCAAAATTTCGATTTTGCCCTTTTTTATCAAACTTTCTTTAAACTTAGTCATCATCTCGATGTTCAGGTAAAGGTTTCTCGCCTTCAGCAACACCTTTTAAGCGTTGATATGCAATTTTTTGGATATAGTCCAAACGTGGCACTTGATATAACTGCTCACCAATCACCACATATTGATAGCAAACGAAACTTTCATTTGGAATGGTTGAATCAACTAATTCCGAAATACGCAAGCGGACTTCTTTTGGCAATTCATCGCATAATAATGCAAAACGTTGCCATGCCTGCTCACCTTCCAAAACTAAGGCTACGCCCATTTCAGTAAATGGATTTGCAACAGAATATACAGGTAACTCCGTATTATGCCAAAAAATATGTTTGACATCGACTTCACTATCCAGTGCGGACAAAACAATATTTTGTGGTAAAAGCATCGGAACATCATTATGCACAGGGACGATATAGGCATCAATCACCCCTGTCGAAACCGTCATCAAATGTTCAAGCTGTTCATTTTGACCGCTTTTTTGTACTTCTGACATGATTATTCTCCGACGGTATTCGCCAATAAGCGACGAATAGAATCTAATAATTCAACTTCTTGATATGGTTTACCCATATATTGCGTTACCCCTAATGATAATGCACGTTCACGGTGTTTTTCACCTGTACGAGATGTAATCATAATAATTGGTAATTGATAATGCAATTCATGACGGCGTACCAATGTTGTCACTTCGAAACCGTCCATGCGTGGCATTTCAATATCGAGCAACATTAAATCAGGACGTGCGGTTTCCAATTTTTCCATGGCATCCACACCATCTTTTGCAGTAATGACATCATAACCTTGACGCTCTAATAAACGTGTGGTTACTTTACGCACCGTTACAGAGTCATCGACAATCATAATTAAATGACGTTGGTCACGCTGACGAGCTTTGTCTTTGCCTTCGAATAACTTTCTGAAACGAGATGTTGATTGAATTTGACGGATAATATTAACCGCATCCAAAATTAAACACACACGACCATCACCAAGGATTGTTCCCCCAGCAATAATGCCAATTTGTCCAAATTGTTCACCAATCGGTTTTACCACGACTTGTTCACGAGAACCAATTAATTGGTCAACCAACAATGCCACACGCTGACCACCACTATCTTTTAATAGCAATACAGGTAATGGCGTTTCCATATCTGTAAATTTCGGAATTGGTTGGTCAGCAATCAATTCAGATAAATAACGCAAACGATAACTTTGTAAATCGATAGTTAAATGTTCGTTTTTACTCTTAAAATAGCTTTCCAATACTTTTGGTTCAATCCGAACAATACGGTCAATCTGTGTTAATTGAATCGCAAATTGTTGGTCTGCGTGTTTTACCATCAAGGCATCACTCATCGCCACCGTTGTTGGAACACGAATTGTAAAAGTTGTACCTTCACCATACACCGAATCAACGCTGATATGTCCGCCAAGTTCTTTAATTTCACTTTGCACAACGTCAAGACCAACGCCACGACCTGAAATTTGAGTGACTTCTTGAGCAGTACTAAATCCATGATGGAAAATAAATTGTAAAATATCCGCACGTTCTAAGGTTTCACCTTCTTGCATCAACCCATTTTGAATCGCTTTACGGCGAATTTTACGAACATCAATCCCTTTACCATCATCAATCAAGGTTGCCACAACGTCTGTACCTTGACGTTCAATTTTTAACTCAACACGCCCAGTTGGTGATTTTAATGTACGAGAACGCTCTTCTCGAGTTTCTAAACCGTGGTCAATCGCATTACGCAACATATGCTCAAATGGCGTAATCAAATGCTCTAAAATATTACGGTCAAACTCACCTTCAGTTTGTGTCGTTACAAACTCGACAGGTTTATCCAACGCATTGGATGTTTGACGAATCAAACGTTGTAAACGTGGCAACATTGGAGCAAATGGTACCAGACGAGTACGCATTAAACTTTCTTGAATTTCACTTTGAATGCGTGATTGTTGTAATAATAAACCTTCTGTTTCACGGATTTTATCCGACAAGGTTGCTTTAAAATCAAGTAAGTCCGATGCTGATTCCGCAAGTGATTTTGATAATTGGTTTAATGATGAATATTTATCCATTTCCAATGGGTCGAAATCTTGATATACCCCTGCATCATCGGCGTGGCGTGCTAAGATTTGCGTTTCCAATTCCCCTTCCATTCGGCGTAACTGGTCAGCCAAACGCTTAATGGTCAATTCCATATCGCCCAAAGTATTAGAGAATAAACTTAAGTCCATTTCAATACGAGAACGGTTAATCGAGTTTTCTCCCGATAAATCCAGCATCTTTTCAATAACATCTGTTGAGATACGAATCATCTCACCACTATGACTATTGGTATTTGCTTCGTCCCATTCCCCCATCATTGATGGCGGTTCAGTTCCATCACCAACGACAATTTCATCATAAATATAGTTTTCATCAAATAAAACCGTTCCGCCTTCCACAATGTCGGTAAATTGGAAGGTACGCAACATTTGCGAAACCGCTTCATAATCTTGCGTTTTTTTATCAAAAATCGCAACTTTTAACCAGTTTAGAACAGAACGTAAGCTATCATCATACAAACCGCTATTAAACTGATGTACTGCAAATTGTTCAAAAACGTGTTCTAATTGTGTAGCAATATCAGAAACTTGCTGATATTTTGCAATACGTGCTGCCCCTTTTAAACTGTGGGCAGTACGTTGCAAACGTAATAAAACGTTACGGTTACTACGGTCATCAATCCATAAAGGTAATAATTCTTCTGCTGTACGCAATAATAAAGACGCTTCATCTAAAAATTCATACTCGATGATATCTTCCAAGGCATCATCTGAAACAGAAACATCTGACTTAATATTTTGTACTACAGGTGATTGTTTTTCTTGCAATCCTGACGCAATTAAAGACAACATATCGTCTTGTGCAATCATTGGCGATTGCGAAGTTTTTTGCGGCACAGGTGCTACTGGTGTTGCAACTGGAGCAGGCTTAGGTTCTTCCTGCACAATAGATGCTTTTTCGACAACTGGAGTAGGTTGAACTGGTTCAACAACTTCTACTTTTTCTACAACTTTTGCTACAGGTTGTTCCACAATTTTAGGCGGTTGAACACTTTCTTTTTGCTCAACAACAGGTGCTTTTTCTTCTTTAACAACTGGCTTAGTTGGTGTTTTTACAGGCTCACTACTTCCGCCATGAATGGCTTTTTTTAAAACTTCAACCGTTTTCGTTGCAGGATAATCAATATTATCATCTTTTAATGCTTGTAAACGGTCAGCTAATTCATCTTGTACAACACGTACAATACGCACTAAATTAGCTGAAACAGGAATCACACCTGCAATCACACCTTGATAAATAGTTTCCAATTCATGCGAGATAATCCCAATATTGGTTGCTTGCACCATATTTGCACCCCCTTTCAAGGTATGCAAATAACGCATTAAATTATTTAATGCTGACGTATTGCTATCA
>JBHACK010000183.1:0-19109 GCA_041854545.1 Acinetobacter sp.
AATTGTCCCTTCTTTAATTATCTTACTGTTTTTTACCATTTACTGTGCATCTGGTGTTGTCGCAGGTGGACGTTTATTTGAAAATTTATTTGCGATTCCCTATAGCCAAGCCTTATGGTATGGGGCTTTAGCCACAATTATTTATACCTTTTTAGGTGGTTTTTTAGCAGTCAGTTGGACAGATACCATTCAAGCAACTTTAATGATGTTTGCTTTAACACTTGCCCCTATTTTTGTATTAATTGGTGTAGGTGGTTTTGCTGAAATGCAAGTGATTTTATCGCAAGCAGGTGAATTGGCAAATAAAAGCTATACCGATATGTTCCCTGAAGGAACAACCACGATTGGCATTTTAAGTTTGATGGCGTGGGGTTTAGGTTATTGCGGACAACCACATATCATCACACGTTTTATGGCGGCTGAATCGGTTGAATCGTTAAAAAATGCACGCCGTATTAGTATTACATGGATGATTATTTGCTTAGTAGGTGCAGTTGCTGTTGGTTTCTTTGGGATTTCCTATTTCCATGCTCACCCTGAATTAGCAACTGTTGTTAGTCAAGACCGTGAGCAAGTATTTATTGAATTGACCAAACATTTATTTAATCCGTGGATTGGTGGTTTACTCTTAGCAGCAATTATTGCAGCGGTAATGAGTACTTTAAGTGCTCAATTATTGATTAGTGCTACAGCATTGACTGAAGATTTGTATAAAGGCTTTTTGCGTAAAAATGCAGGTGAACAAGAATTGATTTGGCTTGGTCGTAGCATGGTTCTTGCTGTTGCCGTGATTGCCATTTATATTGCTCAAGACCCAAGTAGTCAAATTTTAAAATTAGTGTCAAATGCGTGGGCAGGCTTTGGTAGTGCGTTTGGGCCAGTTGTAGTGTTATCATTATTTTGGCGACGTATGACAGGGGCAGGGGCTGTTGCAGGCATGGTAACAGGTGCGGTGATTGTCAAATATTGGGCAACGTGGACAGCAGGGACTGAACTTGCAAATGTGTATGAAATGATTCCAGCATTTACTTGTGCAACGATTGCCATTATCATTGTGTCTGTTTTAACGAAACCATCACAACAGGTTTTGGAACGTTTTGACCTTGCAGATGAGCAATATCGTCAAGCGATGAAAAAATAATTGCTTTTGTAAAAGATTTTTCTTAATTTCCTGCAAAACCGTCATCTTGACGGTTTTTGCTTTTTTAGGTTACGCTCTTTGGAGAATTGCGAAAAAAACCATCAAAACCGTTGGTATCGCCCCTATTTTCCGTTATAATCTATGCTTTATCAAACATCTTACCATCATTTTTTATTACTTATGATGGTATATCGTGTATTTAACTAATTGATTTTTGGAGTTCCTGTATCGTGAGTACTCGTTTTATGACTTCTGCTGAAATTCGAGAAGCCTTTTTATCATTTTTTGAAAGCAAAGGACACCAGCGTGTTCAATCGAGTTCTCTGGTACCTGCCAATGACCCGACTTTACTCTTTACCAATGCAGGCATGAACCAGTTTAAGGATTGTTTCTTAGGTTTGGAAAAACGTGCTTATGTGCGTGCAACTACATCACAAAAATGTGTGCGTGCTGGCGGTAAACATAACGATTTAGACAATGTAGGTTATACCGCTCGTCATCATACTTTCTTTGAAATGTTAGGTAATTTCTCATTTGGTGATTACTTTAAAAAAGATGCCTTAGCGTTTGCATGGGAATTTTTAACATCAAAAGACATTGGTTTAGGATTAGAGCCTGAACGTTTATATGTTACGGTTTATCATACTGATGATGAAGCCTACGACATTTGGCATAAAGACATCGGTTTACCAACTGACCATATTATCCGTATTGGCGATAAAGGTGCAAAATACGAATCGGATAACTTCTGGGCAATGGGTGATACAGGGCCTTGCGGGCCATGTTCAGAAATTTTCTATGACCACGGCGACCATATTTGGGGCGGTTTACCGGGGACACCTGAAGAAGATGGCGACCGTTTTGTCGAAATTTGGAATAACGTGTTTATGCAATTTAACCGTACTGCGGACGGTGTATTGCACCCACTTCCTGCACCATCAGTAGATACAGGTATGGGCTTAGAGCGTGTTTCTGCGGTCATGCAACATGTAAACTCTAACTATGATACTGATATTTTCCAACATTTATTAAAAGCGATTGCCCAAATTGTTGGAACAGATAATCTTGACCAACCGTCATTGCGTGTAATTGCTGACCATGCTCGCTCATGCTGTTTCTTGATTGCTGATGGCGTGAACCCATCAAATGAAGGACGTGGCTATGTCTTACGCCGTATTATCCGCCGTGCAGTACGTCATGGTTACAAATTAGGCGTAAAAGAAACCTTCTTCTATAAAATGTTAAATCCATTAATCGAAGTGATGGGACAAGCCTATCCAGAACTTGCTCAAGAAAAACAACGCATTGAAACTGCATTAATTAAAGAAGAAGAGCAATTCGCCAAGACCTTAGAACAAGGCTTAAAGTTACTTGAAGCAGAACTTGCGAATTTAAAAGGCGATGTGATTGATGGTGAAATTGTCTTTAAATTATACGACACTTACGGATTCCCTGCGGACTTAACAGCAGACATTGCTCGTGAACGTGATTTAACCATTGATGAAGCTGGTTTTGAACGTGAAATGAACGCTCAACGCCAACGTGCAAGAGAAGCAGGAAAATTTGCGATTGACTACAACAGCATTGTAAAAGTCGATAGCGAAACCCAATTTGATGGCTACACCGCAACACAAGGACAAGGCAATATCATTGCGATTTATAAAGATGGCGTTGCGGTTGATGAAGTCGTGGAAGGTGATGATGCGTTAATCGTGCTTGACCAAACCCCATTCTATGCGGAAAGTGGCGGTCAAGTGGGCGATACTGGCACATTTAAAAATGATACAGGGATTTTTGAAGTACATGACACCAAAAAATCAGGTTCAGCCTTTGTTCATCAAGGCGTGGTAACGGTTGGTCGTTTAGCAGTGAATCAAACGGTAAATGCACAAGTACAAGCCGAATTACGTCAAGCGATTATGCGTAACCACTCTGCAACCCACTTATTACACGCAGCATTACGTCAAGTCTTAGGGACACACGTTCAACAAAAAGGCTCATTGGTTGCCAGCGATATTTTACGTTTTGACTTCTCACATGGTGAAGCGGTAACTTTAGAACAACTTGATGAAATTGAACGTTTAGTCAATCGTGAAATCATTGCGAATACCCCTGTGATAACCGAAGTTTTAGACATTGAAACCGCTAAAACTAAAGGTGCAATGATGTTATTTGGTGAAAAATATGGCGAAACTGTCCGTGTTTTAACCATGGGAACAGTTAATGATGATAAACCATTCTCGATTGAGTTATGTGGCGGTATCCATGTAGGCTCAACAGGTCAAATTGGCTTATTTAAATTTGTGTCAGAAGGGGGAATTGCATCAGGTGTACGCCGTGTAGAAGCGGTAACAGGTATGCGTGCGATTGAAGCAATGCAACAACAAGAAAATACCCTACGTCAAGTTGATGGTATTTTAAAAGCACAGAAAAATCAAACGCTTGAAAAAGTACAACTTGCTGTTAGCCAAACATCAGCCTTACAAAAACAAATTGAGCAATTAAACCAAAAACTTGCCAATTTCCAAGCCAATGAACTCATTGCTCAAGTGCAAGACATTGCAGGTCGTAAAACATTAATTGCAAAAGTTGAAAATGTTGATGTAGCAAGCCTTCGTCATTTACATGACAGCTTAAAATCAAAATTAAATAATGCAATCATTGTGTTAGCAGGTGTTGATGGCGATAAGGTCGCTTTAATTGCCTCTGTTGCTCAAGAATATCATCAAGTAGTCAAAGCAGGTGATATTATCAAACATTTAGCAACTGAATTGGGCGGTAAAGGCGGTGGTAAACCTGATTTAGCTCAAGGTGGGGCAACCTATTCTGCTCAATTAGAACCAAGTTTAGCAAATTTAGGGCAATGGTTAGCTACAAAATAATCGCTTAGCTTAGCAACGCTAGTAAAATAACACCGCAAATTGAATTTTTCGATTTGCGGTGTAATATTTTTAAAACAGCATATAAGAACCTGTATTCACAACATTACGCTGTAAAATTTTGTTTGACATTATAGAACTAAAGTTTGCTTTTGCATGAAAAATGACTAAATCTTGCTTTTCTTCGTCAAAAACTTAGCCGATAGAATCACTATCAGCTTGCGTTTTTTCCTTGAAAAGCTAGCGATTTTTCTCATTTTTCATTGCAAAAATGTTATGAATACAGGTTCTAATTGACAATATGCCCTAATCAATCATAGAGAAAATCGATATGCGAATAATACATTCCACCTTGGGATTACTAGGCATTCTATTATGTGCAACATCCACCTATGCAGGCACTTATTACCGGCTCACCGTACCAAATAAAAGTAGCGATTATTGTGAAACGATGCCTTTTGATTTTGTACATGATGATAAAATCACGCAACCTTATGTCCCCATTACCGTCAATCAACCTGTTACCTTGACCTTTACCAATCCACGCTGGTGGTTTTTCTCTCAACCAGTTACTGGCATGGTGATTTGGTCACCTAAAGGTATCGTTAAACCTAAAAAAATCTCTGAACAGGAATATCAATATCATCTACAGCCGTTAAAATCAGGTGAAATGTATATCATACGTGGTAATTTACAGCAACCATCATCTGCGTTTAAAGTATGCGTTACCCATATCAAATAGCTGATTACCAACATCATTTTGCTCAAATAAAATACAAATAAACCCAATCCCCCACTCCCCCCTAAATTTCTCCCATTTTCACCTTTATTTTTGATGAAAATAATGATTTAATACCGCTTATTTTTCTCCTTTATTGATTCGGTAAGGACTATTATGGCTTTAATCGTACAAAAATATGGTGGTACATCAATGGGTACACCAGAGCGAATTTTAAATGTCGCTCGCCGTGTAAAACGTTGGCATGACCATGGGCATAAGGTTGTTGTCGTAGTATCGGCAATGAGTGGTGAAACAAACCGTTTATTGGCGTTAGCAAAAGCCATTACAGAAACGCCAGACCCTCGTGAACTTGACCAAATGGTATCTACAGGTGAGCAAGTTACTATTGCAATGTTATCGATGGCATTAAACTCGCTTGGCGTAGAAGCTCAATCAATGACCGGTCGTCAGGTTGGGATTAAAACGGACAGTGCTTTTACAAAAGCCCGTATCGAATCGATTGATACACAACCGATGTTAGACCACTTAGATGCAGGTCGTGTCATTGTAGTTGCAGGATTCCAAGGGGTAGATGAAGCAGGCAACACCACAACTTTAGGGCGTGGCGGTTCAGACACCACAGGCGTTGCTTTAGCTGCTGCATTACAAGCAGATGAATGTCAAATCTATACCGATGTAGATGGCGTTTATACTACCGACCCTCGTGTTGCACCAAAAGCGAAAAAAATCGACCGTATTTCCTTTAAAGAAATGCTGGAAATGGCATCATTAGGTTCTAAAGTTTTGCAAATCCGTTCTGTTGAATTTGCAGGAAAATATAATGTTCCGTTGCGTGTATTATCAAGTTTTGACAACGATGATGACGGTGCATTTGACGAAGAATTTAAACAAAATGTTGGTACTTTAATCACCACAGAGGCAGAAGACGATATGGAACAACCAATTATTGCGGGTATTGCATTTAACCGTGATGAAGCAAAATTAACAGTATTAGGCGTACCTGATGAACCGGGGATTGCATCAAAAATCTTAACGCCTATCAGTGATGCCAACATTGAAGTAGATATGATTATCCAAAATATCGAAGAAGATGGCACAACTGATTTTACATTTACCGTAAACCGTAACGATTTTGCAAAAGCAAAAACATTGCTTGAAACAACCGCAAAAGACATCAATGCTCGTGAAGTGATTACTCGCAACGACATCGTAAAAGTATCGATTGTAGGTGTAGGTATGCGTTCTCATGCAGGTGTTGCAAGCAAAATGTTTACTGCTTTAGCAAAAGAAGGCATTAACATTTTAATGATTTCAACATCTGAAATTAAGATTTCTGTTGCGATTGATGAAAAATACCTTGAATTAGCTGTGCGTACTTTACATACAGCATTTGGCTTAGACCGTGAACACGGCGAAAGCTCTGCTCGTGCCTAAGGCATAAAATATTACAAAAGGCGATAAAATAAACAACACTTCACACCATTTTGATGTGAAATGGTTCACAGTTTAACGTTTTTATACGCTTGAGTAATCAATAAATACACAGAGCTACTGTATTTTATGCAGTAGCTCTGTTATTATTCTGACATCCTGTTTGTAATTACTTTATTTAAAAAAATGCTTAATTTGACCATCGGATTCATGGTGTGATGATGGTAAATTGTTAAGCAAGGAGCTACTTATGTTAATTTTAACTCGTCGTGTTGGTGAAACACTTATGATTGGTGACCAAGTCAGCGTAACGGTACTTGGTGTTAAAGGAAATCAAGTGCGTATTGGCGTAAATGCACCAAAAGAAGTTTCTGTACATCGTGAAGAAATTTATCAACGTATTCAGCATGAACGTGCAATGCACCAGCATTTACAACAGTTGGAACAAGGCTACCAAGGCTATGAAGAAGACCCATACAACCAAATGAATCAGATGAACCAAATGAATCATTTGGGTGGTTGGAATCCAAATTATCGTTAATTGATAATTTATCTTAATTGTATAAAATCCCTAGACATTTTTTGTTTAGGGATTTTTTATCGTTAAGCTAAATAACGTGAATAAAGCACAAAACTTAACACGCTCAACATATTGTTTTAAAGTTGGGTTTCGTTATCGCTCAACACCAACCTACCGCATGATTTAAAAATATGATATTTTAACTGAACTTACGTTAAAATAAAGTTGCCCATTGTTCTACTCGTTCTGCAACGTGCTCTAACGGACGATTTAACACATCACCAATCACCGCACACATATCCGCTCCTGCATTAATCACAGGTTGAGCATTTTCCACGGTTAAACCGCCAATGGTACAAATCGAAATGTCTGGAAATTCAAGGCGTGCTTGTTGAATAATTTCTAAGCCGATATTACTAACCAAAGTTTGTTTTGATGATGAAACATACATCGCCCCAAAAGCAATATAAGTTGCTCCATCTTGTACGGCTTGTCGAGCCAAATCTAAAGAATTTAAGCAGGTTCGCCCAATAATTGCTTGTTCTCCTAAGCATTGCCGTGCGGTTTTAATTTCGCCATCATCTTGACCTAAATGGACGTGTAATTGAAATTGTTGAGCTAAAGCTATCGTATCATTAATAATCAATGGCGTTTGATAACGATGACATAAGGTTTTAAGTTGTTCAATTTCTTGAAGTTGTTGGGAATAATCGACTTTTTTTCGGCGATATTGTAATAATGCGACCTGTTGAGTGGCTAAAGCCTGTTGTAATTTTTGGTATAACAATGAAAATTCATCATCATTGGTGATTAAATATAAACCACGCACACTCTGTTCTCCTAAAAAAATGCTGAGAAAAAATTCTCAGCATTTGTTTTGATTAGCCATGACGTTTTGCAAAATCGTCCATAAATGCGGTTAAGGCTTGCACACCTTCAAGTGGTACAGCATTATAAATACTTGCACGCATACCGCCTACAGAACGGTGTCCTGCTAAGTTTAATAATTGATGTTCTTCTGCTTCTTGCAAGAAAACTTTATCTAAACGCTCATCAGCTAAAGTAAATGGCACATTCATGATTGAACGGCTATCTTTGGCAATCGGATTATTGTAAAAATCACTACTATCAATAAAACCGTATAAATGTTGAGCCTTCGCTAAGTTTTGTTGATAAATCGCTTCTACACCGCCCTGCTCTAGTAACCACTCAAAAACTAAACCTGATAAATACCAAGAATAAGTTGCAGGCGTATTGACCATTGAGCCATTTTTAGCTTGTTCATCATAGCGTAATAAACTTGGAATATTGGCTTGATATTGGTCTAATAAATCATCACGCACAATCACCAAAGTTAAACCTGCTGGCCCAATATTTTTTTGAGCTCCTGCATAAATCAACCCAAAACGGCTAACATCTAAAGGTGCAGATAAAATACTTGATGAAAAATCACATACTAAAGGGGCGTTACTTTTTGGAATAAAGTTAAATTGTACACCGCCAATGGTTTCATTTTCTGCATAATGCACATAACTGGCATCATCTGAAAGTGTCCATTGCGTTTGTGGTAAAATAGAAAACTTGCCATTTTCTTGGCTTAAGGCATTAATCGCATTAATCTCGCCATAACGTTTTGCTTCTTTATACGCTTTTTCTGACCAAATGCCTGTATTAATATAATCTGCTTTACTATTTTTCCCTAATAAATTCAGCGGAATAGCAGAAAATTGTAAAGATGCTCCGCCTTGTAAAAACAGAACTTTATAATTGTTTGGAATGTTCATTAAACGGCGTAAATCCGCTTCCGCTTTTTCTGCAACTGCCACATAGTCTTTACTACGATGGCTCATTTCCATAATTGATACGCCCTTGCCTTGCCAATCTAACAATTCATTTTGGGCTTTTTCCAATACAGCGGTGGGTAAGGCGGCAGGGCCTGCACAGAAATTATATGCTCGCATACGCTCATCTCATCAATAAGAAATAAAAATGGTCTGAATATTCTACTACAATTCAGACCATTTTCAGTAAACTCGACACAAATAGTGTTGATAAATTCAACTAAAGTCTATAGAACTTGTTGATATTTTACACACTTTGGCTTAGAGTGGCACGCCCCCAACGGTAAACATCCCTAATAAAAATAACACAAAAATCCCTGTACCCCATTTTGCAGATTCAATTTGCCATTTACCCATATCTACACCTGTTAAGTGCAATAACAAGTAGATAAAGCCAACCAATGGACTCAATAAGTGGAATGCTTGACCTGCGGTTGATGCAATCGCCATATCCATTGCAGTAAAGCCGTAAGCAATACCGACTTGATTTAAGACAGGTAACACGCCTAAATAAAAGGCATCATTACTTAACACAAATGTCCCCGGTACAGAAACCAATGCCACAATTAAAGGCCAATGTGAACCAAAACGTTCAGGAATCCATGTTGCAAGGGCTTCACCCATCGCATTACTCATGCCTGTACCTGCCAAAATTCCCATAAATACGCCGGCTGCCAAGACCATAAAAATCACTTGAACTGCAGATGCACCATATTTTTCAATAATAAGACGTTGGTCAGCTTGTTTTGGATAGTTAATAACAAATGCAATGGCAATCCCCACAAGGAAAATTAATGCTGAACTTACTTTTGGAATAATCCACATTCCGCCAAAAATCAAGATAATCATTAAAATAGCGGTTAAACCAAAATTCACCCAAAGTAAATGCGGACGAGCCAATGCACGTTCTTCTTCATCTTGTTTGGTAAGCATTTGCTGAATTTCTTCATCGCTTAAGTGTTGAATCCCTAGACGTTTACGCTCTGAAAAACCACGAATCACCGCAATTATCACGACCCAAATCGATGCTAAAATCATTCCCGGTAAAATTGCTCGTAATAATTCGCCTTCATCAACGTGTAAAGCGGTAATAATTCGAGCTGTTGGCCCTCCCCATGGAAGTAAGTTCATGATGGAGTTCGCTAAAATAATTAAAACAGCTAAATCCATCATTTTCATGTTTAAGCGTTTATAAATTGGAATCATGGCAGAACACACCACTAGGGTTGTGGTTGAACCATCACCATCAACTGAAACAAATAATGCTAATACCGCTGTCCCCACAAGGACTTTTAATGGGTCGCCTTTGACTTTACGAATAATCCAGTTACTTAATGGTGAAAACAGCCCTGCACTCAACATTAACCCAAAATATAAAATGGCAAATAACAACATGACGGCTGTCCCTGCCACGCCTTTAATTTTTAAATCGCCATTACCGACAATCCCTGCAATCGCATATTTGGGAATATCTGCCACAGGATAACCGCCATAATTTAATGCCCCTGCAACCAATGCAACAATTAAAGGAACTAGAACCAAGGCAATAAAGGGAGATGCTTTTTTTGTCATAATCAGGGTCATAAACCCAAAGACAATCAACAGACCTAAGGTCGCTAACATGAAAAACTCCTACTGTTCATGTAAAAAATAAGTTTTAATCATTATTAACTTAATTTACAGAAAAAGGCAATATGTACAAAATAAAAAAGTTTAATGGATAAACAAAAATATAATTTTACCAAATTTTACAAAAAACAATATTGATTAATTTTCATTATTGAATATTTTTTAATTTATTTATTGTTTTAATTTAACAAAAAGGGGAATATCCCCCCTTTTATTCTGCTAATAACTTTTCAATTTCCCCTGCAATATCTTCAGGTTTTGTTGTCGGTGCAAAACGTTTGATAACTGTTCCATCTTTTGCAACTAAAAATTTAGTAAAATTCCATTTAATCATTTCAGTATCGAGTAAGCCTGTTGCCTGTGTTTTAAGATATTGAAATAAAGGGTGTGTATATTCACCATTCACATCAATTTTTTCAAACATTGGAAAGCTAACACCATAATTGACTTGGCAAAATTCTCCAATTTCTCTATTGCTGGCGGGGTCTTGTCCGCCAAATTGGTTACATGGAAAGCCTAACACACTAAATCCTTGTGCTTTATAACGTTGATACAGTTGCTCTAAACCTGCAAATTGTGGGGTAAAACCACATTTACTGGCAGTATTGACAATTAACAACACTTGCCCTTGATATTGTTCTAACGGTTCAACCGCACCATTTAAACGTTTTGCGGTAAATTGATAAAGTGTACTCATTTTTTATCACTCAAGTTTGTTCATCTAAAATTAATGATGCAGAATTAACACAATAGCGTAATCCTGTTGGAGTTGGTTCGCCATCAAAAAGATGTCCTAAATGGGCATCACAATGTTGGCAGGTAATTTCTATGCGGTGCATATTAAAACTAAAATCGTCATGTTGTTCAATCGTTTGATTCTCTAAAGCTTGATAAAAGCTAGGCCAACCACTTCCGCTATCATATTTATGTTGTGATGAAAATAAGGCTTGTCCACAACAGCGACAACGGTAAATGCCTGTGCGTTTACAATCCCAATATTCTCCTGTAAATGCTCGTTCTGTGCCTTTCAGCCGTGTAATGTAATATTGCTCACTTGATAGCTGTTTTTGCCACTCATCAGCAGTTTTATTGAGTTTTTCCATTAAATTATCACTCTAGAGTTAATGACTTTTCGCATTATGCCGTTTATAGTATTGAGCGACTATAGGACTTTTGTTGCTTATAGCTTATTTTTATTTTTTTATCTTGGTTGGGTTATTTTATGTCATTTTCTACGCCACTTCGTGAATTAAAAAAGTCATCTAAATTAGAGCATGTATGCTACGACATTCGTGGGCCAGTCATGCGTGCCGCCAATGAAATGGAAGAGCAAGGACATAAAATTATCAAGTTAAATATTGGCAACCCTGCTCCGTTTGGTTTTGAAGCACCGCAAGAGATTATTAATGATGTGGCATTAAATTTGCCAAATGCGTCAGGTTATACCGACTCTAAAGGGATTTTCCCTGCTCGTAAAGCTATTTGTCAATATTATCAACAAAAAGGGATTTTAGATTTACACGTCAATGATGTATATATTGGCAATGGTGTTTCTGAATTGATTGTGATGTCCATGCAAGGCTTGCTCAATGATGGCGATGAAATGTTGATTCCAATGCCAGATTATCCACTTTGGACAGCGGCGGTGAATTTGTCAGGTGGTACGGCAATTCATTATCGTTGTGATGAAGAAAATGGCTGGTATCCTGATATTGCCGATATGGAAAGTAAAATTACTGCAAATACTCGGGGCATTGTCATTATCAATCCAAATAATCCAACAGGTGCGGTCTATCCACGTCATGTGTTGGAGCAAATTGTCGCATTAGCTCGCAAATATGATTTAGTGTTATTTGCAGATGAGATTTATGACCGTATCGTTTATGATGATGTAGAACACGTTTCAGTTGCATCTATTGCAGGGGATTTATTTTGTATTTCCTTTAATGGTTTATCAAAATCGCACCGTGTTGCAGGTTATCGTGCAGGTTGGATGGCATTAACTGGCGATAAATCTCGTGCAAAAGATTTTATTGAAGGTTTAGATATGCTAGCGTCTATGCGTTTGTGTGCCAATGCTCAAGGGCAATATGCAATTCAAACTGCTTTAGGGGGCTATCAATCGATTAATGATTTGATTCGTCCGGGGGGACGTTTATATGAGCAACGTAATTTGGCGTGGCAATTATTAAATGATATTCCGGGGGTAAGTTGTGTGAAACCTGAAGGGGCAATGTATTGTTTCCCACGTCTTGACCCTGCGGTTTATCCAATTGAAGATGATGAAAAGTTAATGCTTGACTTTTTAAAAGCAGAAAAAGTGTTGCTTGTTCAAGGAACAGGCTTTAACTGGCCTGCTCCTGACCATTTCCGTGTGGTGTTTTTGCCAACTGAAGTAGAATTGCGTGAAGCAATGAATCGTTTAGGGCGTTTCTTAGCGAAATTGCGTGCTTAGCATCGGATTCAGGGTGTGCATACGCTAACTTAAGCCCTGCTTTATTCTTTAGGCATTTTATTTTAAAATAGCAGTTTGATTGTAAACTGCTATTTTTATTTCTCGTGAATATTCCTGAATCAATTCAAACGACCTTTTCTCGTACTGCTCTCTCCGCTCAACAGCTTTCTCATCTACTTGATGTTCAACATTTACCCGCATCAACCAAGCGTTTAAAATCTGCTCCTGCCTTTTTAGGGCAGGCTCGTGCAGAACACGCCTTAACGCTTGCGATGTCATTGTCGTATTCAGGCTATCATGTCTGTGCGATTGGTTCTCGTGGTTTGGGCAAACGTTATCATATTCAGCAATTTTTAGCTCAACAATCATCATGGGCATTACCTTGTTTTGATTGGCTTTATGTGCATAATTTCCGTCAAGTCAATCGTCCTATTTTATTTCAATGTCAAAGTTCATCTGCTCCAATCGTTGTACACGCATTTGAGCAAGCATGGTCAGCGTTAATTCAGCGTTATTTTACGGATTTTGTTCATCAAACCACCCATGATAGTTTATCTCCAGCAGATTTAACAGCATTTATTGATGAACAATTTAAAATAATAGATGATGTTCAGCAATATATTAGCACTCATCAAAAATCATTATTTCAATACTATGTTGATGATTATAAAAAACATTTGCAATCGCAATTTTTATCTATCATTCAGCCATTTTCAGCGGAATTTATCGCTCATCAATTACCGTTTTGGCATATATTACCTGCTCCATTTCATTTACAACCGTTAAGCCACGCTACCGCAGAAAAAACAGCTTTTCCTGTGGTGTATGAACATTATCCAACGGTTGAGCGATTATTTGGTGAAATTAAGGCGATTTCGTGTCAAGATTCTGCTCAATATACAGTCGATTCGATTTATTTTGGAGCGTTACATCGTGCCAATGGCGGTGTATTATTGCTCGATTTAGACACCTTGTTACAACATCCGCACGTTTGGCAAATGCTCAAACACGCTCTAAAAATGAAACAATGGGATTGGAATACTCTGCCCAATTCTCGACAAATTACGCTACAACCTGACAGTATCCCATTAAATCTTAAAGTAATTTTATTGGCAGATGCTGAACAATATGATGAATTATTAGCCGTTGATGCAGAATTAGCTCAATTATTTAAAATTCGTGCCGATTTTAATGATACCTTGCCACGCACCGCAGAACATGAGTTGGCGTATGTCCAATGGATTGCCAGCATTGTGCAACAACAGCAATTATTGCCGTTAAATCGACAAGCATTGGCGTGTATTTTAAATGAATCAAGCCGAGTGGCAGAAAATCAAAATGCTTTATCATTACACGCAGGTTATTTAAAAGATTTATTGCGTGAATCACATTATTATGCTCAACAACAGCAGGCAGAAATCATTGATAAACGTCATGTTGAAACTGCCTTACAACAGCATTTATACCGTTTAGGCTATTGGCGAGATTTATATTGGCAAGATATTACCCAAGGCACACAACTGATTGAAACACAAGGTTATCGTTTAGGACAAGTCAATGCCTTGTCTGTAATTCAATATTCCGATAGTGAATTTGGATTTCCATCACGCTTAACCGCATCTGTGAGCCAAGGGGCAGGCGATATTTTAGACATTGAACGCAGTGTCGAATTAGGCGGTTCATTACACGCCAAAGGTACTTTATTGATGTCCAGTTTTTTAAAATCACATTTTGGTCGTCAGCAAAGCCTAAATTTTTCAGCGGCGATTGCCTTTGAGCAAAGTTATGGCGAAGTCGATGGCGATAGTGCAACCGTTGCCGAACTGTCTGCCCTAATTTCTGCCATTAGTCAAATCCCTATCAACCAAGCATGGGCAATTACCGGCTCAATGAACCAACTGGGGCAAGTCCAACCTGTTGGCGGAATTAATGCCAAAATCGAAGGCTTTTTTGATGCCTGTCAATTACAAGGATTAACTGGTGAACAAGGCGTCATTATTCCACGACAAAATACCCAGCATCTCATGTTACGTTCGGACATTATTCAAGCGGTTGCAGAACAACGTTTCCATATTCATGCCATTGATACCATTGAACAAGCCCTAGAATTGTTGATGGCTCGACCGATTGGACAAGCAGATAAAAAAGGCTACTATCCAACAGGCTCAATTTATGAAGCGGTGATTGCCCAACTAGAACAATGGCACGCCATTGACAGCGATGTATTATTGGAAGATAAGCCAAAGAAACAGAAAAAGAAAAAGTCTTAAGAGAATGAATATTTCTTAACCTTATCAATTAATTTCATATCAAAATGAAATTAATTCATGCTTAGATGATAATCAATACTATCTATTGATGTATATCTACGTTAAAATAGCGTATTTTTAATTGAAAATGAGAAAAGTATGAGCGAATATAGCATATTCACATCTGAATCCGTCAGCGAAGGACACCCAGACAAAATGGCTGACCAAATCAGCGATGCCATTTTAGATGCCATTTTAAAAGAAGACCCATATGCTCGTGTGGCGTGTGAAACCTTAGTCAAAACAGGTGCAGTCGTTTTAGCAGGGGAAATTACTACAACCGCAAATATCGATTTTGAAGAAGTAGTACGCCAAACAGTAAAAGGTATTGGCTACTATCATTCAGAATTAGGCTTTGATGGTTCAACCTGTGCGGTGATTAACATGATTGGCAAACAATCTCCTGAAATTGCTCAAGGGGTTGACCGTCAAAAACCAGAAGACCAAGGAGCAGGCGACCAAGGTTTAATGTTTGGTTATGCCACACGAGAAACCGACGTTTTAATGCCAGCACCAATTCTCTACTCACACCGTTTAATGGAACGCCAAGCACAGTTACGCCGTAACGGAACATTGCCTTGGTTACGTCCAGATGCAAAAAGCCAAGTAACCTTTGCTTATGAAAATGGCGTACCAAGCCGTGTTGATGCGATTGTACTCTCAACCCAACACGACCCAGACATCAGCCAAAACAAACTTAAAGAAGCGGTGATTGAAGAAATTATCAAACCTGTGATTCCTGCTGAAATGCTACACGCAGGCACAAAATTCCATATCAACCCAACTGGACTCTTTATTATTGGCGGGCCTGTAGGCGATTGTGGCTTAACAGGACGTAAAATTATTGTTGATACCTATGGCGGTATGGCACGTCATGGCGGGGGTGCATTTTCAGGCAAAGACCCATCAAAAGTTGACCGTTCCGCTGCTTATGCAGGGCGTTATGTCGCAAAAAATATCGTTGCATCAGGCTTAGCAGATAAATGCGAAATTCAAGTCAGCTATGCGATTGGGGTCGCTGAACCTACTTCTATCTCTATTAATACTTTTGGTACAGCAAAAGTTGCCGATGATGTGATTATTCAACTGGTGCGTGAACATTTTGATTTACGTCCATACGGCATTACACGAATGCTCAATCTATTACAACCAATGTATAAACAAACCGCATCTTATGGACACTTTGGGCGTACAGGTTCAGAAACTGCGTTTACATGGGAAAAAACTGATAAAGCAGAGATTTTAAGCCAAGCACTCTAAACTTACTATAAAATCTCTATCAGCCTTATACACTGCTCTTGCGTTTAAGAGCAGTTGTATCCAATTGATTTGGTGAGAATAAAAATTAAATAGATTGATGGAAGAAAAATAATGAATCGTACAGACCTTTTTAACTTTAACCTTTTTAATGATGAAAATGAGAAAAAACAACTTCCTAATTTATATGTCGATTATTTTTTTAGAATAGGCTCTTTTCTTTATGGTGTATTTATTTTACATAGTGTGTTCCTATATACCAGCAAACAAGATACAATGCTATTTAATGATATAGTAGGATTTATTCTTGGAATATTCAGTTCAATATTATTTGGTATATATTTACCTATTATATTTTATATTAATTACAAATTTTATAATCGCTTGATTGTGTCTTTATCCTATCAGCAAGAGAGCGGATTAGATGTGGTATTATATGATAAACAACATTTAAAGATTAGCAATTATGAAATAATTTATGATTGGATAGAATATGCTTTAACTTTCTTTTTATTTATCCATAAAGTAGAACATTATAAAAATACTTGGATATTTGCTAATGAAAATGCCCTTTATTATACCATAAAAGATTTAGATACGGGCATTTTATACTTATATTGTGTAAATAAAGAACAATATTTAAATGCGTTAGAACAGGAAGGGAAAAAACGTATTTTAACTAAAACTTTAAAATAATCCACAAAAATTCCTACTCTTCTTGTTCTGTTCTGCTAAACGTCTTGCCAGTTCTTTGGCTGTTGGTTGTTGGATAGCTTATTTTTTGACAAACTCATCAATCCCCCAACCTTTAAAAATTGCCGAAAACTTCGTCTTTTTTTATTTTATTGCAAAGATAACGCTTTAATTTTAAACAAACTATCATCAAAAGATGGATTTTTACCCATTTTATTAAAATAAGACTTGTTTTTTTATAAAATACTGGTATTATACACACCATCAAGTGATGGCGTGGTGGCAGAGTGGTCATGCAGCGGACTGCAACTCCGTGTACGCCGGTTCGATTCCGACTCACGCCTCCAACAACTTGACAATTCAATATGCCCGGGTGGTGAAATAGGTAGACACAGGGGATTTAAAATCCCCCGCCCCCAAAGGCGTGCCAGTTCGAGTCTGGCTCCGGGCACCATCTTATCTTTCTTATATAAAGAAACTCCAAACAAACTTATATAAAGAAACTCCAAACAAACTTAAATATTTTCCATCAAATTTTTATATACTACCCTATTTATTATTTTATTACTTAAATTTGTGTAATAAGTTGGTTTTTACTATTGCTCAACACCAACCTACTAACATTAAATTTGTGTTAAATATTCAATCGGTACTGCTTTAACCAGCCAAACACCATTTTCTGCCAAGTAAAATTCATGCCCAAGTTCGGACATTGTTGCGGTATCGATTTGTAATACACACACTTTCCCATGTCTTGCTCCTACTTTTCGAGCAGTTACAACATCTGCTGATAAATGGACATATTGGCGAGTTTGGGGCAATAAGCCTTCTTTTAAAATCGTCCGTAATGCTTTGGTCGAAGTGCCATGATACAAGGGATTTGGCGGAATTTGAGCAGTAAAATCTCGTTGTACTTGTGGCGTAGAATGTCCTTGTACTGCTCGAATTTTGGTTTGGTCTGCGGAAATTTCAAACCGTTTTTTGTCATTGGTTGCAACGACTTCTTCTAATTGCTCACGAGATAAGCTAAAACTTAAACGAGCAAACCGATTAATATTAATAATCAATTCATCAATCGGTGTAAATCCTTGTTTATCTAGCTGAATATGTACTGTTTCTGGGCGATGTCGTAAAATTAAACTAAGTAATTTACTAATTTTTTTGGCTTTTACTTCATTCATTTTTTATTCTCTCTACTTTTAAAGGTTATTTATTATACATGATTGGATTTAGATAAGCAAATGATTCAATCTATTATCTTTTTTCTTTATAAAGCAAAATAATAATGTTAAACTTTAGGGCGAAATTGATTGATTTTGATGTTTTGCCTATGGTTTCCACATTATCACCAGATTTAAAATATCGTTTGTCTGTTGCCTATCGCTTGGTTTTAAGTTTTGGTTTGGGCTATTGTTCAGCCCAATGGCTGAATGTGATAATTGCCGTTTTTGCCCATCAAGCGGGGTTAGCTCGTGCAGAAAGCGTTGTTTTGGCAATGTTGATGAGTTTGATTTATGCCTGTGGATTTGTTTTATCAGGATTTATTATTTCATCTTTGGTGCGTTTATCGTGTGTGATGATTGGCTTAAGTGTTGTTTTTTATAGTATTTATCGTTCAATCCTTTAGGTGTTTTGATTCTGTTTAGGGTGTGCTATGTTTAAATCCATTCGTCAATCAATGACGTGGTTACATTCATGGATTGGGTTATGCCTTGGCTGGTTTATGTTTGTGATTTTTTTAACAGGGTCATTGGCATATTATAAACAAGAGTTAAATTTATGGGCAGAACCGCAATTAGTGTCATTATCCGCAGAGCAAAACACGGCGATTCGTTCGGCATATAACTATTTACAAGAAAATGCGTCCGATGCAGAAGAATGGCATATTAAAATCTCGCAACCTAATCAGCCTGAAAATCGTTTATTTTGGTTTAATCAAGATGATTTTACTCAAGTTTCGTTAAATCCGAAAACCGCTGAAGAATTATTATTAGATAATGAATTAGCATTTGGTGAGTTTTTTTATCGTTTTCATTTTCAACTTTATGGAACGCCAATTATTTGGACTCGATTATTTATTTCATTTATTGCTTTTATGCTTTTATTAGCATTAATTTCAGGTATTATTACGCATAAAAGAATATTTTCAGATTTTTTTACTTTAAGATGGTTTAAATCGCAACGCTCATGGTTAGATGTGCATAATATTACC
>JBHACK010000184.1:0-38438 GCA_041854545.1 Acinetobacter sp.
AAGTTTAAAAAGGCATTACAAGAAATTAAAGTTGAAGAATTGGAATTAGAACCGCCAATTTTAAAACAAACCAGCGAATTAATGGCATCTATTTTAGCAATTTCACCGCAAGAAAATGCGATTTTGCAACAAATGGAGCGTGAAGAAAAAGCCGAGCAAGCACGTTTAGAAGCGGAACGTTTGGCGAAAGAATTGGCAGAACAAGCAGAAAAAGAGCGTATTGCCCGAGAATTAGCGGAACAGGAACGCCTTGCACGAGAGCAAGCGGAGCAAGAGCGTTTAGCAAAAGCGTTGGCGGAGCAACAACGTTTAGCCGAAGAACAAGCGGAAAAAGAGCGTATTGCTCAAGAATTGGCGGAGCAGGAACGCCTTGCACGAGAACAAGCGGAGCAGGAGCGTTTAGCAAAAGAGTTGGCGGAGCAACAACGTTTAGCGGAAGAACGAGCCGAGCAAGAGCGTTTAGCCAAAGAATTGGCAGAACAACAACGCTTAGCCGAAGAGCAAGCCGAACAACAACGTATTGCCGAGCAAAATGCAAAACCTGTGGAAGAGATAGTCGAAACGGTGCAGACTTCAAGCATTACCCCAACCATGTTGTTTACAACAACCGCTTTACCAAAATCGGAATTTGCCAGCCGTAAAGCGACAACCGAATTCGTGGTGTTTGGTGTGCGTATTTTTATGTCTCGTGTGCATAAACGTTTGAATATTGAAGATATTGATACGGGTGAGCGTTGGTCGTTAAATGTGCAAACAGGGCAAATCCAAAGTGATTGGCATTATCAACAACAGCAAGGTTATTACCATTTGCCTGATGTGCGTTTAAATGTGTATGTTACGCAAGAATATGTGCATATTCAACAGCTTGACCAAGGGGTATCGGTGCAAATTCAGCTTTAATTTAAAAATATAGGTCTAGTGATATTTTTTTAAATATTTGATATGATGATTTGTAAACCGTCCTTTTATTTTAGGGCGGTTTATTTATGAATGGAGTTTTCTTAATAGCCTAGTTTGATTGAAAATATCATCTTTATTTCAATTTTAAATCATGTGGGTTACACTAACGTTTTAAAATCAAGATGAATTATAAAATAGAAATTATTCTGATTTAACTTCCATTGGTTTATCTTGATATTGCAAACGAATTAACTCACGAATATCCATTAAAATTTTGGCTTTACCAAACACAAAGCCCCACGAACTTCCGCCCAACTCACGCCATAAATGAGCAGATTGCAACCCTGCCATTAACACGGCACGAATCCGATTAGCTTGTAAACTATCTTGTAGTGCTTCCGCCTTGCCTTTTACCATAATGCGTGGATTTAACGTGCTTGCAGTATCGCTATAACATTGAGCCATATTGCCAATTAAACTTGGGTGCAAATATTGATAATCAAAAAAAGAAAGTTGTTTTAAAATATGTTGTTGCATTTGTTCAATGCGTTGGGTAAATTCCGATTTTTTATAAATTTTCTTTTCTAATTGCAATAACGCAAGGGCATAAGTGGTCGGATAATTTGCTTGATTAATATTGGGTAATCGTGATTTTGGACTTGTCGAAAAAGGTTGAGTAATACCAGTTTCTAAAGTTTTTAAACCAAGCGATAAATGCGATAATTCATGAAAATATAATAACGGCTGTTTATTAGTTAAATGTGTTGGGCGAATATTTAAACAGGCTTGTAAACTGCTTAATAAATAAGGATAGGCAGAATGTTCTTTATTAACATTTTCCCCATAGGCGAATAAATGGGCAAGTTGTGCCGATTGAAATACCCCTGCTAAGGCTAAAGTACGTTGTTGGCGTTCACTTAATTCCAGTACAGATTGAAATGGTGTATTCATCACTTGCCCTTGATTGATTGTAGATTAACGCAAATAGTGCGGAAGTGGAGCATTGGTATTGGCAATAACGCCCCCACCTAAACATTGTTCACCTTGATAAAAGACCACCGATTGCCCTGCTGTAGATGCACGTTGTGGCTCATCAAACACCACACGCACCGAGCCATTTTCGAGAGCAAATACGGTACAGGCTTGGTCAGGTTGGCGATAACGTGTTTTGGCAGTACAACGGAATCCTTGTTCAGGAATAGCTTGTTCACCTGCAACCCAATCAATCGCTTGCGTGGTGAGTTCGGTACTTAACATTAGTGGGTTTTCATGCCCTTGTCCAACCACTAAACGGTTATGGGCTAAATCTTTGTGTAATACAAACCATGCCCCTTCTTGTGCATTTTTCATTCCGCCAATGCCAATTCCGCCACGTTGTCCGAGCGTATAGTACATTAAACCGTGATGTTCGCCAATGACTGTGCCATCTTCTAGTACAATTTCGCCTAATTGTGCAGGTAAATATTGTTTTAAAAAGTCATTAAAACGGCGTTCGCCAATAAAGCAAATACCTGTAGAGTCTTTCTTTTTGGCTGTCGCTAAATCTAATTTTTCAGCAATTTTACGCACTTCAGGCTTGGTAATTTCGCCAACAGGGAACAGCGTTTTATTAATTTCACGTCCATGTACGGCGTGTAAAAAGTAGGTTTGGTCTTTATTATTATCAAGACCACGCAATAATGGGGCGTAGGCTTCGCCTTGACTATTGTATAAGGTTTCGCCACGGCGTGCATAATGTCCTGTAGCAATATAATCTGCCCCTAAGGTCATGGCATAATCTAAAAATGCACGGAATTTAATTTCTTTATTACATAAAATATCAGGATTTGGCGTACGTCCTGCAGAATATTCCGCTAAAAAATATTCAAAGACTCTATCCCAATATTCCATTGCAAAATTGGCAGTATGTAATTTTACCCCTAATTTATCGGCAACGGCTTGGGCATCAGCTAAGTCTTCTAAGGCTGTGCAATATTCCGTGCCATCGTCTTCTTCCCAGTTTTTCATAAATAATCCTTCTACATGGTAGCCTTGCTCAAGCAATAAAGCCACCGATACAGAAGAATCTACGCCGCCTGACATTCCAACAATGACACGTTTTTGCATAATTTATTCTCTCTTTTTTGCTTAAAATTTAAGTTTCGATAAATAAAGATTTAGGTGTTAAAAAATCTTCATTTAATACACTTAAAGGAATACGTTTTCCTGCTTGATAATCACGAATACATTGCATCACTAAAGGACTGCGAGCCATGCCTGATTGTTCAATTTCATCTGCGGTTAGCCAATGTACAGCGAGAATATCAGGGTCAAGCGGTTGTGTCAGCTGTTGTTCCACTTCGGCGATAAAACAAAAGCGATAATAGGTTTTATCAGGATAAGCAGGGGGCGTATAAGTATAAATACCTAATAAATCAGTGATGTTTACTTGATAACTGGTTTCTTCTAAGGTTTCACGCAAACACGCTTGCACTAACGTTTCGCCTGCTTCAACGTGTCCAGCAGGTTGATTATACACAGGAAATGCCACATCTCGGCTTTGTTCTTCAACTACTAAAAACCGCTGTTGTTGCTCAACAATCACCGCAACTGTTACATGGGGTGTCCATGACATTGTTATTCTCACTTAAATTGGTTTTAATGTTGATGGTCGTGTTTATGACTGTGAAATTCTTCATTATGACGGAAACGTAAATAATTATCGAATTGGTCGCAATATTCATCGTAATTATCTTCCAACATCATTTGAAATTGTTGTAATAAATACGCCATCACTTCAGGTTTTGCATTTCGCATTTCATCTGCATTGGCAAAACTGTTCGATGCAACCCATGTATTAAAACGTGCCGTTGCAAATAACATAGACGCACTCACTTGCCCACGAATTTCCGCAGGGTTAAAACCGACAGGGGGCGGATTTAGCGTATGATTTGCCGTTTGTGGACGACAAAACTCATTGGCTTGTTTAATAAATTGGTCAGCACGTTCAAAGAAAACCGCATTTTGAGCTTCTTCTTCGGTAATATCGGTTGCAAGAATTTTTTCAGACATAACAATCGAAACAGCAAATAAAGGCGATTATAGCCTATTTTTATAGAAATGATGATAGATAAAATGTTAAGAAAAATTAGGGCGTATTGAATCATCAATACGCCCCAGTAGAGAAGAAGTCTTATTCTGCTAAATCATCTAAAGTATCCATCTGATTTTCTCGTAATAAACGGATAAATTTAATGGTATGTTTGGTTAAACGCTCTAACCAACGTTGAGCTACAATCATATCCAAGGCTTCAGACGCATGAGCCGACTGTCCAATAATCGATAAACGGACTTGTTGTTGTTTGGCTTTAGTTAAATCACCAAACTCAATAAAATCCTGTACATAGGTTTCAGGAATGCCTTGGTCAGGCAAGTAAGATAAATAATGAATCAAACGGTCAATATGATGAATAAATTCATTTAATAATTCATTGGCAGAATCGGTGCGTAACACATCAAGAAAATCAACGTGCTGTAAATCATCACGAATCACACGGCTATACACCACTAAACGCAATAATTCAATTAAATGTTCTTGGTCAGTTTGAGCCTGTGGCACAGGCATTTTTTGTAAATAACGCTCTACCGTTGCCAGCGTTTCATCTAAAATATCAACATTGATTTCTTGAGCAGAAATTTTACCTTGACTGGCGTGCGTTAAGGAATCAAAAGTTTGAGCTAACCCATCACACAAGGCACGTTTTGCCGTTGCAATGGCAAGAGCAGGCATCGCAAATAACGATTCATCTAAATATTGGGTTGTATGTTGTGGCGTTGTTTCAGGCACAAGGCGTTCAATTACCGCTTGGAATTTTTCAGTAAACGGCATAAAAATTAATGCCCCTAACACACTAAATGCAGTATGAAAGATGGCAATAATGGTAATATGGTCAAAAGGAAACCATGGCATTTGAGCCAGCCACAAGGTCGCAGGCATTAACAAGAAAAAAGCAAAAACCGCAGTTACTACATTAAATACAACGTGTACCATTGCTGTGCGTTTGGCACTAATGGTTGCCCCAATCGCCGCCACAATACCTGTTGCCACAGTCCCAATATTTTGCCCAATCACTAAGGCAAGGGCTTGCGGTAAATCAATCGTACCTGTAGCTAAAGCGGTCAAGGTCGCCGTGATAGCAGCACCAGACGATTGCAATAAAACCGTCATCACTAAACCGACAATGACCAATAAAAAGCGAGTCCACAGACTACTATCAGACCATTGTGATAAATCGACTTGACTGGCAAACCCTGCCATCGCTTGTTGTAATACATCAATCCCTAAAAATAATAAACCGAACCCTGCTAAAACCAAACCTAAAAATGCTAGCGTATCCTTACATAACAATTTCATCATTGCCCCAAGCCCAATCATTGGCAGAGCAAAGGCACTAATCGAAAACTTTAATCCCACAAAGGCAACAATCCAACCAATACTGGTCGTTCCAATATTTGCTCCAATAATCACGCCAATCGCTTGAGCAAAGGTCAATACACCTGCACTCACAAAACCAATGGTTGCGAGCGTTGTTGCGGTTGAAGATTGCACCATTGCCGTAAATGCAATGCCTGAAAACATGGCTTTCATGGGTGAACCCGTAAAACGCACCAGCCATTGACGCAAAGAGTCGCCAGCCATTGCCTTTAAACTATCGGTCATTAGGCTCATACCTAATAAAAACAAACCAATTCCGCCAATAAACTTTAAAATGATGGTGATATCAAGCACGTTGATTCCCCCTTATTTATGAATAATCTATAATTGTCTTTAAAATAAGGGGCATAGTTTAACCGATTTTGATTCAGATGGAAATGATAATAATTTCATAGAATATTGAATATTGTAGAAAATTAATACTTTTTAACCACTTGATTTTACTTAAAACATGATAAATTTAAATTGTGAAAATATAAAATAATAAATATTTTAAAATAAAAAACAATAAATATAATAGAGTTATTTTTACTAATACTCAACTATAAACGATTTAGAGCAAGAATATAGAATAAATGATTAATAATAATCAGTAAAAATGCTAATGATAATTACAAAAGAATAGCGTAAATTTATGTTATACAAACCTTATTTTGAGAAAAATTATGCGACTTTCCCATCTTGTGTTAATGGCAAGCCTTGCAACAACGGCATTGATGACCCAAAACAGCTACGCTCACGATGTAGAGCTAAAGTACAATATGGTTTCCGTTCAAGCAACAGCAAGCCGTCAAGTATCAAACGACCAAATGCAAGCCATTTTATCGATTGAAAAAAGCCACAAATCTCCACAAGAATTGGCAAACCAAGTTAATCAACTGCTTAATTTTGCCAACAGCACCGCAAAAAAATATCCAACGGTTAAATTAAAAACAGGACAACAACAAACCTACCCAATTTACGATGACAACAACCGTAAATTAAAAGAATGGCGAAATGAATCAAGCGTGATTTTAGAAAGCCAAGATTTTGAATCAACTAGCAAAATGATTGCAGATTTACAGCAACAATTTCAACTCAAAGATGTGAATTTTAGCGTATCTGAACAACAACGTGAAAAAGTTGAAAATGAATTGCTTGAAGAAGTATCAAAAAACTTCCAAGACCGAGCAAATATTATTCGCAAATCGTGGAATAAATCAAGCTATGACTTAGTGAATTTTAATGTCAATACACAAAATCACTTCTACCCAGCACCGATGATGGCAAGAGCATCGATGGCAAAAATGGATGAAATGGCTTCTGCTCCAGTCGCTCAAAGTATGAATGCTGGTGAATCAAAAATTACTGTGAATGCACATGGTAGTATTCAATTAAAATAAGTCATCTTCAATGAACAAGACAAAGGGCAAACTTAGGTTTGCCTTTTTCTTTGGTTTATTTTTGAGCAAAAATGGTGTAAAAAAATAACATTTTTAGGTGTTTATATGTTATTTTATTGTATATTTTTATTGATATTTTTTCATGATGAATGCAGGGGTGATTTGGCTTTTAATAGCCATTGTGTTTGATGTATTATCGACTTTTTTGTCAGCCAAAGCCAATGGCTTAGAACACCCAACCGAGCAAGGACTGGCTCTAGTGCTTTATATCGCATCGTTTGCCTGTTGTGCGATTGCCTTAAAATATATGCAAGCAGGGATTTTATATGTGCTATGGTCAGGGATTGGCGTGGTGGCAACCGCATTTTTAGCACGACTTTATTTAGGGCAAGTGATTGATACCGCAGGTTGGATTGGCATTGGATTTATTGTGATTGGGTTAATGATTATTGCCCAATATTCAAATATTGATGTATAGGGGCATTTTCGCCCTAAAGGAGTGTGTTTTGCAATGAAAACAAAAGTAATTCAGTTGGCGATTGTTCCCGTTTTTGCCCTTTCTGCGTGTACAGATGATGACCCAAATCGTAAAGCGACCCCTACACAAACCACACAAACACAAGTCGTTCGTCATCAAGATGGCTCATATAGCCAACCTAATCTCAATGCACGCAATGCCAATGCTCAACAACCTTGCCAAACACAAAACCCAGAAGAGCAAGAAAATTGTGCAAGTTCAAGCAGTAGTGGTGGCGGTGGTGGGGGTTCTAGCTCATCAAGCAGTGCAGGGCAAGATACGCAACAACGTTACCCAACACAACAACATTTAACATCTGATGCGAAAAAGAAAAAAACAACGGCACGGTTGAGTAATGCGGATTTTGACCGTCAATATGCACAATATTATACCAGTCATACCACACGTCCAAGTTATTCGGCATCATCTTATTCAGCAACATCTGGAAATAAAAAAGTGGGAGCTACAGTAACCAGTCGTGGCGGTTTTGGCTCAACCGCTGGCGTGGCTCGTGGTGGTTAAAAGGAAAAGCGATGAAACGTCATTATTTTGCTCAACGTGCTGATTTTATTGAACAACACGAAAAAATTGGTTTTAATTATTGGAATTTACCTTCAAGCAATGGCGAACCATATTGGCAAGAAGGTGTGGTCTATGAATTTAGCGAACAACAAATTGATTTTATTAATGATGCCACACAAGAACTGTATGAGATGTGTGAGCAAATGGTCGAACACATTGTAAAAAGTGGCGACTATCCAGCGGAATTTGCCTTGACCGATACCGCTAAAATGTTGATTGAGCAATCATGGACAGAAAAAGAGCCGAGTATTTATGGACGTTTTGATTTAGCCTATGATGCTCAACGTAATCAGCTGAAAATGTTAGAGTTTAATGGCGATACGCCAACAGGTTTGCTTGAAGGTTCGGTCGCTCAATGGTTTTATTTACAACAAACCCCAAGCATTCCAGACGCATTACGCCATCAAAATAATGATATGCACGAGTTTTTAGTTGAGCATTGGCAAAAAACCTTTCCTGCCAATAGCTTAATTCATTTTACTACAGGGCGAGATTTTCCTGAAGAAGATTGGGGCAACCTGATTTATTTAATGGATACTGCTTTGGAAGCAGGATTGCGTGTCAAAGAAATTTGTTTAGAAGATGTAGGCATTACCGAAGATTATCAGTTTGTAGATTTAGAAAATCAGCCGATTGAGCGTATTTTTAAGCTGTATCCGTGGGAATGGTTGGTACAAGAAGAATATTCACGTTATCTTACTTTATCGAAAACGCAATGGCTTGAGCCTGCATGGAAAATGTTATTGTCCAATAAAGCGATGTTGGTTGCGATGTGGAAATTATTTCCTAATCACCCATTTTTATTGGAAGCCCATGCCAATGTAAAACATTTACATTCTGGACGTTGGTGTAAAAAAGCCATTTTGGGGCGTGAAGGCTTGAGCATTTACCAACTCAATGTAGAACAACAAAGCGAAACCTTAGCCCAAGGCAGTTGGGTAGATGAAAAAATTCAAGGTTATGGCAGTATTTATCAACGTTGGTTTGATTTGCCTTGTTATGATGGATTTTATCCGATTATTGGCTCTTGGGTTGTGGGGGGCAACGCCTGCGGTATGTCTGTACGAGAAGACCCGAATTTAGTTACGGGAAATGATGCACATTTTGCTTGTCATGTGTATAATACGGATTACTGATAGGTCGTGTGGGTAAAAATCAAACAAATCTGATTTTTATCATAAAAGAGAGATGAATATGACGATGAAATTAACATTGGCGTTGATGGTGAGTTTAACATTAGCAGGTTGTAATACCATTCAAGGCATTGGCAAAGATATGTCAAAACTGGGTCAAGGCATTAGCAACACTGCAAGCAAAATTCAATATAAACGTGAAGAAGCCAAGCAACAACAATTACAAGAAGAATATATCCAAATTCAGCAACAGTTGCAACAACAGCAACAGTTACCACAAATTCAACAACAACAGGTTGAACCACAGCAACAATATCCATATTAATGGACATTGTAAAATAAGGGGCTAAATGATAGCCCCTTTTTTTATGTTCGTTTATTCAAAAGCGGATACATCCCCTAAACCATATCGCACAATATTTGGATTACCATCGGATAAATCTACGACACTTGTCGTTGAGAGTTGTCCATAACCACTATCTAAAAATAAATCAATGCGTTTATTGAGTTGCATTGCAATCTCATCAGGGTCGCTTAAAGGCTCATCTTGATTAGGTAAAATTAAAGTTGTGGTTAAAATCGGTTCGCCTAATTGTGCTAATAATGCCTGACAAATGGTATGTTCAGGAAAACGAATGCCAATGGTTTTTCGTTTTGGGTGCATTAACCGTTTAGGTAATTCCTTACTGGCAGGTAAAATAAAGGTAATGGCAGATGGCGTATGGGCTTTCAGTAAGCGAAATTGCGTATTATCCACTTGGGCGTATGTGGCAATATCGGATAAATTGGCACACATAATACTATATTGATGTTTGTCGGTGAGTCCACGAATTTGGGCAATACGTTCCATTGCAGTTTTATTGCCAATTTGACAGCCTAAGGCATAACTGGTATCGGTCGGATAAACCATAATATCGCCTTGTTTTAATCGCTCAACGGCTTGGCTAATTAACCGAGCTTGTGGATTGTCAGGGTGAATGCGTAAATGTAACATGATGATTCCTAAATAGTCAGATAAGAGAGCAGAGTAAAACCTTAGTCTAAATCAGCACGTTGAAACTCATCTAAACTTAACATTTTTCCTTGTCGTAATGTTTGACAGATGGCAAAAATAAAGGCTTGAGCATCTTTTGGTACGGTTGCTTGCCCTAAAAAATAGGCATGGACTTGCTGAAAAACATTGTCCTTAAATTGCGTTCCATCACCGCCTTCTCCAGTTAAATTATCCAAAGACACACGAAATTTACGTCCAAAGGCTTTGGCAAATAACCACTCAACCGCTTGTGGTTTAATTTCGACCTGTTCAAATAAGGCTTGCTGTTCCTGCGTTCGTCCATCAGGTGCATACCAATAGCCTAAATCAGGTAATAAACGCCGTTGCTGTCCTGCAATACACCAATGACTAATTTCATGCAAAGCACTATTAAAAAAGCCATGAGCAAACTGAATCCGAGCAGGTAAGCCATGTTCTGCAGGAAAATATTCAGGTTCATGTTCTCCTTTAACCAAAATCACTTGATAATGAGCAAACCAATGTTGAAAATGAGCCATTAACCATGCGACCTGTTGCGATTCATCTTGCAAACCATGCCAATCATCAACATTTTTTAAAGATAAATCCGTAGGTAAAATTTCAAGTGCCTGTGTAGCAATAGGCAATGTAGCATGATGTAAAGACATAAAGTAATTCAAGGAAAATAATGATACACTATACACAATTTTAACGTGGATTGATAAACGAATCAAATTAAAGAGTAAAACATGACACAAACACACTTTCCAGCACACCTTGACCCATTTAAATGGGCAGAACAAGGCTTTCATTGGGACGGACAACTGCCATTAAGCCGATTTAAACGCCTAAGTTTAGATGCGTTAGACAATATCGAACAACACATGATAGAGCTTGACTGTCGCTTATTGATGGATAATTACCATCGTTTTGTATGGCTAACGGCTCAGGTTAAGGCAAGCGTTTCCCTAGAATGTCAACGTTGTTTAGAACCTGTGGTATTGGATTTAAGCACCGATGTTCATCTTGCCATTTTAAATGATGAACGTATGATAGAGCATTTAGAAGATGAAACCGATTTTGTGATTTTGGGTGAAAATGATTCATCACACAAAGGCGATTATTTAAACCATGCACAAGTGGATTTATTGGCATTGATTGAAGATGAATTACTGCTACAAATTCCATTTGCACCAAAACATGACGATTGCGAACATGGCTATCAACCCGTTGAAGTTGAAATTGTAGAAGAAAAACGAGAAAATCCTTTTGATATTTTAGCGAGCTTAAAGAAAAGCTAAGAAAGTTACAAAAAAGCCATCCTTCCCCTTTATATCGCATAAAAAATATGTTATATTTAGGATAATGTCGTTCAAATTATTTTTTTCAGATTTTGTTTTAAGGAGCCGTCATGGCAGTTCAACAAAACCGTAAAAGTCGTTCACGCCGTGATATGCGTCGTTCTCATGATGCGTTAACTGCAGCGACTTTAACTGTAGATAGCAACAGTGGTGAAGTTCACCGTCGCCATCATGTAACAAAAGATGGTGTTTATCGTGGTCGTCAATTATTTGCTGTACCAACTGCAGAATAAGCGATAAAACGAAAAGAAAAGGAACAGAAATGTTCCTTTTTTTATTGGATATTTGAAAAAATGAAATTCACGAAATTACCAGTTTTTTGGAAAAAGAAAATTATAATTTTATCTTTTATTATCATTGTGTTATGGATAATATTGATAATGTATATTATCAATACAATAGGCTCATTACTAAGCGTGATGTTTGGATGATGATATGAAATTTCAATCTTTACCTAAAAAATGGAAAATCAGCATCATTTCTCTTTGGGTCATTTTGATTGTTACAATGAGTGCAATTGTAGGTTATACATTTTTTTTACATCATTATCGTACAATTAATGCACAAGCTAGAGCTAAATTGGTTAAACATCCAAATGATTTGCTTGGTAAAAGATTGACGATTCAACGAGAGCAAAAATCTCCTGTTGCTGTTAATATTTATATGCCAAATATACCTGTCAATCAACCTTTGCCTGTGGTGTTTAACATTCATGGTGGCGGATTTGTTGGGGGTGATGCTGATGTGTTAGACACACAAAGCCAACGCCTTGCAAATGAATGGCAATCTATGATTGTTGCTATTAATTATACTAAAGCTGATGTGAAACCGATTGATTATGGTTCAGAAGAAATTAAAGATACTATTTTGTATTTTGCTCATCATGCCCAACAATATCAAATAGATAAACATCGTTTTTCTTTAATGGGGTATAGTGCAGGGGCATATTATGCCTTAAATGCAAGTAAACAATTAAAGCAAGATAACTTTCCATTATTTTCTGTGATTTTATGCTACCCTTGGCTTACAGGGTTTGCACAGACTGACTTAAATCGGGATTATCCGCCGATTTTGTTTATTTTAGCAGGTCAAGACCCTATTTCACAGAATGCAAAACCTTATTTTAAATATTTACAAACACTTGGTGCAAAAGTGGATAGTCAAGAATATCCAGAAGCAGTGCATAGTTTTATTGAGTCCAATAATCCTGAAGGTAATATAGATTCATCTGTCGATATGTCAGCGGTGATTAATACCAAACAACATGATTTAGCAAAACAAGCAGAAAATCATATTGATACTTGGATAAAAGGGCTTAAATAAATGAATGTAAGGTGATAGTTATCAATATCATTAAATAAAAATACGTTCACTTAATAAATTGTTAGTTTTGGCAATATTCAAGCAAAATAAAACTTGTTACCCTATGCCCACAAAGTGAAAGACATAGGATTACACATGACAGAAATTGCCCAACAAATTGCCTTTATTTTTCCGGGGCAAGGCTCACAAAAAGCAGGAATGTTAGCTGAATTAGCGGAACATTATCCTGTTGTACAAGCAACCTTTAGCGAAGCATCTGATGCATTAGGCTATGATTTATGGCAGATTGTACAAAGTGGTGAAGGCTTAGATTTAACCGAACATACACAACCTGCATTATTAACCGCAAGTATTGCCATTTGGCGAGTGTGGCAAGCTCAATTTCCAATTCAACCTAAATTTTTAGCAGGACATTCGCTCGGAGAATATAGTGCATTGGTTGCAAGTGGCGTATTAACCCTTGCTGATGCGGTAAAATTGGTACATTTGCGTGGAAAATTAATGCAAAATGCTGTTGCTCAAGGCGAAGGGGCAATGGCAGCGATTTTGGCATTAAGCGATGAACAAGTACAACAATTATGCCAAGACGTGAACGCAGAGCATGATACAGGGATTGTTGAAGTAGCAAACTTTAATACACAAGGACAAGTGGTGATTGCAGGACATACCGCTTTAGTTCAAGCCGTGATGGCGAAAGCCAAAGAACACGCTGGCAAAGCGATTGCCTTACCCGTTTCTGTACCATCGCATTGTTCATTAATGAAACCAGCCAGCGAACAACTTGCTCAAGCCTTTAATGAATTGACGTGGAATACACCAAATTTACCAATTATTCAAAATACCAATGTACAAGTTGCTGAAAATTTAGAACAATTACGCCAAGCCTTAACAGAGCAACTTTATCAATCTGTACAATGGACAGCAACCATGCAACAACTACAAGATGCAGGGATTCGCTATGTTGTAGAGTGTGGAGCAGGCAATGTTTTAACCAATTTGGCAAAACGTTTACCAAATATCGAAAAAGCCTTACCAACCGATACCCCAAGCCGTTTACAAGACGCAATTCAAACCCTTCAACAATTAAATGGATAGGAGCAATAACATGACTGAACAAAATAAAAAAATCGCTTTAGTAACAGGGGCTACTCGTGGCATTGGTTCAGCCATTGCACAACAACTTGTAGCAGATGGTTTCTTTGTGGTTGGCACAGCGACCAGCGAAACAGGTGCAACAAAAATCAGCGAAACTTTAGGTAATGATGGCGTAGGTTATGTGCTTGATGTGCGTGATGGCGATGCGATTGAAACCTTAGTCAGCGATATTGAACAACGTTATGGCTCAATTTTAGTATTAGTCAATAACGCAGGAATTACTCGAGATAATTTATTATTACGTTTAAGCGAAGACGATTGGGACGATATTTTAAATATTCACTTAAAAGCGGTGTATCGTTTAAGCAAGCGTGTCCTAAAAGGCATGGCAAAAGCACGTTTTGGGCGAATTATTAATATTAGTTCGGTTGTTGCACATTTTGCCAATGCAGGACAAACCAACTATTCTGCAGCAAAAGCAGGCATGGAAGCCTTTAGCCGTAGCTTAGCCAAAGAGATGGGTAGTCGTAATATTACGGTCAATAGCGTTGCCCCTGGGTTTATTGATACAGAAATGACCGCTGAATTAAACGAAGAAATCCGCAAGAAGATGTTAGAACAAGTAGCGTTAAATCGTTTTGGATTACCGCAAGATATTGCCCATGCGGTGAGCTTTTTAGCCAGCGACAAAGCCAGTTATATGACAGGAACAGTCCTGCATGTGAATGGCGGTTTATACATGAATTAACAAAAATGCGATACAATTTGCCATTGTGAAAGGCAAAATTTATCGTTAAACTTGGCAAAATTTTCAAAGGGGCGAAACAAGTATCCTATGAATCGCCCAACAAATTAACTGAGTGGAGAATTTCCCATGAGCGATATCGAACAACGTGTAAAACAAGCGGTTGCTGAGCAATTAAGTATTAATGTTGATGAGATTTCAAATGACGCATCTTTTATGGATGACTTAGGTGCAGACTCACTTGACCTTGTTGAGTTAGTTATGGCATTAGAAAATGAATTTGACATCACAATCCCTGATGAAGATTCAGAAAAAATCGTAACAGTACAATCTGCGATTGATTATGTAAATGCAAAACTTTAATTAAGCAGTTACATTAGGGTATCCTGACACTTCATAACACTATTGATGATTGAGTAATGATTTAGAAATAAAATCACGTTTTTGCATTAAAAATGGCTAAATCTTGATTTTCATCGTCAAATTGCTTGTTGATATTTCAATATCAACTGCACAATTTTCCTTGAAAATCTGCGATTTTTCTCATTTTTAATTGCAAATACGAAATGTCAGGATACCCTAGAAAAGCGATAAGAAATTTCTTATCGCTTTTTTGTTTATTTTGCCAATTTGTCTTTTTGTTTTTGTAGGCTATTTATCATCCATTTTTCTAAAAACGGACGTGTTACATGAATAATTGCTAAGAAAATCAGTAAACTCCCTAAATGCAATGGAAAGCGATTCATATTAAACTGTTGTCCATGACTAAAATAATTATCGGTCATCACATAAATGCTTAAAATGGCAACCCACATTAAAATATTTTGTTTTTTTGCTCCAACGGCATAAAATGCCACACTGGCAATGGCAAAGGTTGCAACGGTTGATTGCCAATTATAATTCGCCACAATCAAACATAACAAAAAGGCGATGACCATGCCGACACCTGTAACAATACGGTTAATATATCGATTGGCTTGGTCATGTAGGGCGAGTGCATCCGCTAATTGTTGTTCAGCTTGAGCCTGTTCATCTGCAATTTCAGCAGGCGTTGGCTTTTTAGCTGGTTTAGTTGAACCATAGGTTTTAAGATTATGATTTTTTGCACGAAATGCCATAAACGAAACTCAATTAACAAAACACGTCTTATCTTACCATATTCATTGACCTTTTGCTCGTGGATGGCGTTTATAATATTCTTTTTGCAATTCCTGAAAATTTAAATGGGTATAAATTTGTGTGGTCGATAAATGTTCATGCCCTAACATTTCTTGCACCGCTCGTAAATCGCCACTATGGGCTAGCACATGACTGGCAAAACTATGGCGTAATAGATGGGGATGTAAATTAATCGGGATACCTGCACGAATGGCATGATATTTGACACGGTTTTGGATTTGTCGAGCGGAGAGCATGGTGCCTTGTTGGCTAATAAAAACAGGGTCGCTAAGCTGAATATCAGGTTTCCATTGTTTATAAATGGCAAACCATTCCACTAAACGTTCAATGGCTTTACTGCCAATCGGAACACGGCGTTGTTTATTGCCTTTTCCTAGCACTTGGACAAATTTTTGCCGAAAATCAAAATCTTGAAAACATAAGGCTTGCAATTCCGATAAACGCAATCCTGATGAATAAAATAATTCTAATATCGCTCTATCTCGAATCCATAGCGGTTGCTCATGTTCTAATTGTGGGTCATCTTGGTCAAGTAGTTGGGCAATCAGTTGTTCGTCCATTAACCCCGGTAAATGCCGTTGTTTATTTTTGACTTGTACATCTTTACTCGGATTATGCGGTAAAATGTCAGGATAATGCAGATTGAGCCATTGCATAAATTGACGAATGGCAGATAATTTACGCTGTAAACTTTTGCTTTTTAAATGTTCTTGTTCAATTTTAATGACCAAATAATCTTGAATATCGGCACGTTCAAGTTGAGCTAAACCAATATTTCGCTGTTGGCAAAACTCAAGAAAATCAATTACATCTCGCTGATAGGCAGAAAGGGTATGGGCTGAAGGTTGGCTAAGTTGGCGATAAGCTAACCATTCATCTAATAAAAGCACCGTTGTTGGGTCATACATAATATTTAAGATTCAACATTAAAGATAAAAGCATTATAATCAATGATACACGAAAAAAATATGTGAGCCATGATGAACTACAAGTTTTTAATTGATGAAAATATTGAACACGCAGACTATTTTTTTGCAGAATTTGGTACATTACAACGCCAAGCAGGTCGAAAAATCACCGCTGATGATGTCAAACAGCACGATGTATTGTTGGTACGTTCTGTAACCAAAGTGAATGCCCATTTATTAGCGGAAAGCCCAATACAATTTGTTGGTAGTGCAACCATTGGCACAGACCATTTAGATATTGATGATTTACAACAACGTGGCATTACATGGACAAATGCTCAAGGGTGCAATGCTCAAGCAGTCGCAGAATATGTGATTACAGCATTAGCAACGGTACAACCCCAATGCTTAGACCAAGCGTGGACATTAGGCATTATTGGTTTAGGCAATGTGGGGACACGTTTGGCTCATTTGGCTCAACGTTTGGGCTGGCAAGTCAAAGGGTATGACCCGTTTGTACAACGAGAAACGATTGAGCAAGTCAGTTTAGCGGAAGTGTTGCAATGTCAAGCAGTTTCCATTCATGTGCCATTAACCAAAACGGGGGCTTATCCAACCTATCATTTATTTGATGAGCAGACTTTGGCTCAACTCAATCCAAAGGCAATTTTAATTAATTCCGCTCGTGGAGAAGTGATTAAAGAACAGGCATTATTGGCAGATATTGCACAAACAGGGCGAACTGTAATTCTTGATGTGTTTGAGCATGAACCGAGTATTTCACAAGCGGTTTTAGATGCGGTTAAAATCGTAACGCCACATATTGCAGGCTATAGCTTAGAAGGTAAAATCCGTGGTACAGAAATGTTGTATCAAGCATTTTGTCAATATACACAACAGACCATCACGAAAAACATGATGTCGTTATTGCCAGAATGTCCAGCCTTATTTCAGCCTGATGTTTCACTCAATGAAAATTTAAAACATCATCTATCGCAACTTTATCCGATTTTACAAGATGACCAGCGGTTACGTTCTTGTGTTAAAAATGGCGTGATTGATGGCAATGCGTTTGACCAATTACGCAAAAATTATCCTTTAAGACGTGAATGGTCTGCGTTTGGAGATAAAGGATAATACAGCGTATTATAACAAGATACTCTAAGTTAAATGTTTTGATAAGATGATGAAAAATATGAACTATCAACCAACCTGTTCCCTGTCTGCTTTACAAGCACGAGCTAAATTGTATCACCAACTACGTCAATTTTTTGCTGAACGTGGCGTTTTAGAAGTGGAAACGCCCTTATTATCATCTGCGGGGACGACCGATGTCCATTTAGTCTCTATTTCTGCACAACGACATCTACATGGACAAAGACAAACCCATTATTTACATACTTCGCCAGAATTTGCGATGAAACGTTTATTAGCAAGTGGTAGTGGGGCAATTTATCAAATTTGCAAAGTTTTTCGTGATGATGAACATGGACGCAAACACAATAGCGAATTTACCATGTTAGAGTGGTATCGACCGCAATTTAATCTACAAGATTTAATGGCGGAAGTAACCGACTTATTGCATTTATGTGTTGATTCACAACTCAAAGTAGAGCAATTAAGTTATAAACACGCTTTTTATCAAGCACTTAACATTAATCCACTTACGGCAAGTGTCGCACAACTGAAACACATTGCCCTTGAACACGGCTTAGATTTAGACTTAGGCGATGACCGTTTAGCCTATATGGATTTGCTTTTTTCCCATTGTGTTGAGCCAAATTTAGGGCTGGAAAACGCCGTGTTTTTAACCGATTTTCCGCCAGAATTGGCATCATTAGCTAAAATTCATATTGATAACGATGGGGAACAAGTAGCATCACGTTTTGAGTTATATATCAATGGTTTGGAGCTTGCCAATGCCTATGATGAACTGATTGATGCTGATATATTAAGACAACGATTTTTACAAGATAATGCCGAACGTAAACGTTTAGGTTTAGTTGAAATGCCTATTGATGAACATTTACTATCCGCTTTACCGAATATGCCAGAATGTGCAGGCATTGCCTTAGGCATTGACCGTTTATTGATGGTGATTTTAGGGACGACACAATTTGCTGATGTGGTGAGTTTTACTGCTGAGAGGGCTTGACAATGAAAAAACTCTTTGTTATTTTGAAAAATGAAAATATTTTCATTATGAGGTTTTAATATGAGTAATAAGATTTTTCTTATAAATCAAGATTGTGCTAATCGTGGTAATTTAATGTCTTTTATAAGAAATACTGTATGCACAAAAACTAAAAAAGGAATTATTGCTCTAAATGGAAAACGTGGGGTAGGTAGAACATGGTTTCTAAAAGCCTTATCTCAGAACTTTCCAGAAGAACAGTGCTTATATATGAACATTTCTATATGCGATGAAAAAATTATTTCTGAAAAAATTACAGATTTTGATGAGGTTAAATTTTTCTTAATCGATGGTTTGGATGTGTGTAGCCCTGAATATTTAGTTAAGATTTTAAACTTATTTAAAGACCATATTTTTGATTCAGACAAAATTTTTATATTAGCAATGGATAAAGAATATGTAGATAAATCTATTGTAAATTATTTAGGTTTTCCATATTTAGATAATGTTGTGAATATAACTATTCCTTTATCTGATAAGTATGATTTTAAAAGATTTGTAGAAATTTATAATATAAATAAATATTTTGGTTTTTCTTCTTCTGAATCGTGTACTAATATTTTAAAAGAAATAATAGAACTTTATGATATGAATTTATCACAACTTAATAATATATTTAGTAAATTCAATCTTTTGTGTAAACCGAGTGAACGTAATAATAAAGTTGAAGTAGTGTATAGCAATCTGTTGTTATTTACATTATTAAGTTATGTAGAAAAGAATGGTATTAAAACCTTAGATGAATTCAAAAAATTTGAAAATAACCTTTTAGATTTATTTAAAGATAAAAAAATAAAAGAAAATGATGATTTTGACGCCTTTATGGCAAAAAGACGTTTAGAGTCAATTTCATATTTTGAAGAAATTATTTTTAGTATTTATGAAAAAGAAAATGTATTTTATAAATATAATTTAAAATATAAAATTCATGATATTGAATTATGGTATAATCATATTAATTTTAAAGATATTTAATCATAAGAAAGCACCTATTTCTAGGTGCTTTTTTATTCTAGTCAAGAATATTTTTAAATCATAACATACTATATTTTTAAAATTCATATGTAAGCGAAACCGCAAAATTTCTCCCTGGGGCGGTATAGCGAGCAAAGCCATAACCATCTTGTCCGACCATTTGATTAGTATTGACTGTATTAAACATACGCAAACTTTCCCAAGGAATATATTTGACATTGGTCAAATTATAAACCCCAGCATTTAGGGAAAGTTGTTGTTTACGTCCAAATTTTTTACTGCCAAATACATCAATCAGTACCGCACTTTGGCTTTGGTCGATATGTTTATAGGTATCGACATATTCTTCATAGCCTGTAATTTCAGTAGATGTTTTGGTGTATTGCCCAGTTGTACGGTCATAACTATAACCGTAATAGCCACAGTAACCATAAGATGCAATATCACTTGGGCAAACGGTTGTGGTTACAGATTCGATTGGGCGAGTTTCTAAAGTCTTGGTCTCTTTGGATTTTTTACCGCTGATGGCACGCAAACGTGTATGTAATGTCCAATCTTGATTTGGAGCAATATAATCTGCACCTAAAATTAAGGTATTTGGAACAGATGCTAAAGTATTAATTTTAGCCGTTTCACCACTATCTAAAGCGATATTGGCACTGTCTTTTGCAATATGATAATCTGCAAATAAACTTAAATCACCTGCTAAATTGAGCCAATGAGAGAGATTGACTTTCGTCCCCAATTTTAAGCCCATCACGGTTGCATCATCAAGATTCATCGATTGTAAGCAAGTATTGCTAGCACTACAGCCATTGGTTGCACCACGCCAAAAACGTGTATGAATAAAATCTTGATATTTACTTAAATAGCCTGATACGCTCATAGTAACAGCATCATTGGCTTTCCATTCTAACTCAAGCTCTTGATTCAGCGATTTTTCAGGTTTAAGCGAATAATTTGGCACTTGTCGTACCCCTAAACCTTCAAAAGTACTATAAATTTGCGAAACTGTTGGTGCTAAAAAACCTGTTCCAATTTTATAACGTGCGGTGAATCTATCTGGAATTAGTTGATAATCAAGCAACCCTTGCCATGTGGTATGACTAAATTTACTGTCGGATAAGCCTTGACCATTACGATGTAATTGACAATATAACGTGGTATTACTTGAATTTTTACATACATCATTATTGCGTGTAATTTCACTTAAACCATTAACATCATCTTGATAATACGGACGATATTTAAAATTATCATAACGTACTCCAAGTTCAGCTTTAAAACGGTCATTAAAACGGATTTTATCCTGTAAACTTAGGTGATAAATCCGTTTTTCAGCATCAGGAAAAGCATAGGACAAATGGTCATTAATATAAGAACTGTTCGATAGATAAGTCGCCGAAGAAGTATAATCTTGTTTGCTGTGTTGAGCCGACAATTTAAATTGATGTTCGCCCAATTTACCAAAATTTAATGGCAAACTTTGTAAAGCAAGCGTGGTTTGCTTGGTTTCTGTTTCAGTTGGACGATATTCACGATGACTTAAATTGACACTTTGTAAAGAATCATCACGCCAATTAAATTGACGGTCATAAATCCATGTATCGGCTAAACCAAAACTATTGCTCTTGGTATAATCTAAATTTAACTCATCTAAAATGGAACTATCATTCGGTTTATAACGATAATTCACCCCATAATTTTCTAATTTTTCAATATCATGGGCACGGCGAGTTTGTCCCCATGTACGAGATGCCGTGGTCGATGTTGATTCTGTATTGAGATGATTGGTTTGTTTTTGGTATAAACCATGTATGCCAACACGATGCTTATCATTGAAATGATAATACAATTTCCCTAACATACTTTCTCGTTTATATTCTTGCGGATTAGGGTAGATGAGCGAACTGGTATCATTTGATGCAGGCATTTCTTCTGCTGTAAAAATGTACGTTGGCTCAAGACGAGCTTTATCCGCTTTACGCATGGCATGATTTTTGGTTTCATTGCCTTGGCGTTGAGCATAATTAAATAGCGTTTCAAAACGATTACCTTTAAAGGCAAGACCACTAGCAAATAATTTTTCATCATTTTTATTGCTATAGCCAAGTTTGGTGTAACCGCCAAATTGTTCACCTTCACGCACTAAATCAGCAGGTTCTTTGGTGTGATAGGCAACCGAACCGCCAACAGCACCTGAACCCGAAGATAGACTATCTGCCCCAACGGTCATTTTTACCTGTCCCATTGATTCAAGGTCAGGGCTAAGCCGTCCTTCATACATATAGCCGTAAGGCGAAAAAATCTCATTGGTTTCAACATCAGGCAAAGCAACGCCATCAATATTCATGGCAATACGGTTGCCATCAACGCCACGCATAGCAAAACCTTTTGAACCATACCGCCCAATCTCTGCAATGTCAATTTCGGTGTTATAACGTACTAAATCTCGACTATCATTCACCATTTCTTGCGTGAGTTGCTTTGCTGTTTTCACCGTTTCCGCAACTTTTTTTTCTTCTTCTGCTTGAGCCGTTACAACAATCGTTTCTAATTCTTGTACCTGTTCAGGTTGTTGAGCAGAGACAGTTTGCATTGCCCCCATCACAAATAAGGATAACAATGCGTATCGAAAAGGTAATAAAAATTTCATCATACACTCATATTATTAATAAAAATAATGATAATGATAAATATTATCATTAATATTGTCAAGAAGTGTAACAATTAGTTGAGTATAAAGACTGGTTGGGTCTGTATCCTTGAAGATAGGAAAAATAAAAAAAGAGAATGTGAAGTACATTCTCTTTTAAGTACATCGAGTCTAAGGCTAGAAGGTAAATTCTGCAGTAATTTTAAAATTACGCTCAGGGGAATAAAAACGATTAATTCCCATCCCAGTTTCTTTATTAATCATATTACTGGTACCAAAGGAACGAATTGAGCGAGCAGATTCCCATGTTAAGTATTTGCGGTCAGTGAGATTATAAATGCCTGCTTGTAAAGTTAAATTTTTGGTTGGTTTTACATAGGCACTTAGGTCTAATACGCTATAATCATCACTACGCCATTTCACAAAGCTGTCGCTTGCCCCTTCTTCTTCGTGAAACATATTGTATGTATCTTCAGCTTTTTTCTTGGCAACATGGGTTAAATAAATATTTGCACCAAATTTATCACTTGGATGGTCATAACCAATGCCAAAAACTGATGTGCGTGGTTGAATCGCATTCATAGGAATATCACCTTCCATTCGTCCACGTTGTTGGGTCAATTTATAATTGACATTTAACCCTTGTAATGGCGACCAAAGTTCCCCTAAATTTAGTTGAGAATTGATTTCAAACCCTTTAATTTTCGCCGTGTCCATATTTACATTTTGATAAAGTTGATGCTGTAAAGTTGGGACATTGCTTTCATAGAGATTTTTAAAGGCTTTTTGACCTAAATATTTTAAATTTAAGAAATTATCATAATCACTTTGGAATAGGCTGGTGCTAATAAAACCTAAATCACTGTGTAAGGTTAAGGCAAGTTCTTTGGTTTTTGCAATTTCAGGTTGCAAGTTTACATTAGGTAAAATGGTGAAATCAGGATGTTTAAATGTAAAATACATTTCATCTGTGGTTGGTGTTCTAAAACCACGAGAATATTTTGCTTGTATCCGTAAAAAATCTGTTGGGTCAATCGCCGTTTCTAGCGAGTAGGAATGGGCTGAATATTTTTTAGGTTGTGAAAAATATGCAATATTTTCTGCCGGATTATTCGCAACTTGTGCTTGATATTCAGTTTCAGCTTTGTTCCATTCTTCTAAAGCGGTGAGATATTTTGGGTCAGATGGACTGTCATAGTCCCACCAATTTGGTTTTGAACCGTGTGTTGCGGTTGGTAAAGGAATAAATAAACCTGCGACCATATCATTTGGAATCGCAGGACTTTCCCCTGCAACATATTTAGGCTTGTATTTGATACGGTCATAACGATAGCCAAGGTTAAAACTTAAATAATCATTAATACGGAATTTATCATTAAAATAAAACGCACCATTTTGGGTTTCAACAGGAATTAAAAAAGACGTTAAAGGAGAATCACTTGGACACGCATAAGAGTTGGTATTACGACTATGCCATTTATCTACATTTAAATCTTTGGCTTGAGCACAATTATCATATAAGGATACGCCATCTTTGCGTAAGCCAATAAATCCATTTGCCCACCATTGGGGTAAATAGGCAAAATAGCCTTCTTGATTGACCATTGATTTTTCAGTTTTGGCATAGGATGCACCATATTCAAGTTGATGGTCAGTTTTACCTAAATAGGCTTGTTTTTCTAATGCTAAATCAAGCTGTTTGGTTTCTGTGGTTAAATCACGTTTTTTATATGAACGCTCCAAGAAACCGTTGCCTGTTGGAGTGAGTAAAAAATCACTATATCCCACATCATTTGGGCGAGCATATTTTTTACCGTTGTGGTCGGTGATAATTTTACTTGGGTCAAATGTATAGACTGTTGGTGTATAAACCGTATTCCAATTATCATCATAACCACGTTTATAACCCATAATCGAGCCATTACAGTCAAAAACAGAGCAATCAAACCAATATTGATTCATTCGAGTATTGAGCGAGTAGTGGGCACTATCAACTTTTTCACCATTAATGCTTACAGTTGAAGAATAGCCTTCTACGCCTACAGTTGGAAGATTACCATTTTTATCTACGACTTTTCCATCTTTCACTTGCCAACCTAAAGGGTTGCTGATGGCGTTACATTTTTCATTTCCTTCACAATAATCATCCGTTCTTGCACGATTATTGATTTTTTGCTTAGAAATGGAAAACTTTAATTTATCCCATAAAGGCGTTGATGTGGTATTTTCATATTGAAAACCAAATAACTCACGTTTACTCATATCATCTGTATGACGTAAATTTGTTTCTTCTCGATTGTAATAATCACTTGCATTTAAGGTATAAGAAAAATCATGCCCTTTTGATGTGGATTCTGAAATATCCCCCATAAGCGTAAAACGATGTTGGTCATTTGGTGAAAACGAAAGTTTAGTTAATACACTTTCTTTCTTAATTTCATAAGGGTCAGCCTTTTCTCGCTCACGCCCTTGAACAAATGGGTCAAACGATTTATAGCCATAATTTTCCACTTCATGTCCAGAGCGTTTAGTGCCAATGACTAACGCATCAAACCCTTTATAACGACCTGCTAAAGTTAAACTATTTAATAATTGATTGTTTGCTGTTGCATATCCCACTTTATGACTGACGTGATAATCCTTTTCTTCTAAAAAATCACGAGCATCTTTGGTTTGGAATAAAACAGACCCGCCTAATGCACCACTTCCTACTTTAACTGAATCTGCACCTTTATAAATTGTTGCCTGTTTTAAATGCTCTATTTCAACACTATTGCGTGTATTATTAAAATTGCCATAACCTTCAAATAGCTCTTTAAAACCTTGTGATGAAAGCGTTTCTGCTTGATGTAATCCATCAACGGTAATGGCAACACGGTTTTCATCTACTCCACGAATTGTGTAACCACTATTGCCCATACGTCCTGTTTCTACAACTGAAATACCTGTTTCATAACGCACTAAATCACGACTATCATTCACCATTTCCCGAGATAATTGCTTTGCTGTTTTCACCGTTTCCGCTACTTTTTTCTCTTCTTCTGCTTGAGCCGTTACAACAATCGTTTCTAATTCTTGCACCTGCTCAGGTTGTTGAGCAGAGACAGTTTGCATTGCTCCAATGATAAATATTGATAACAATGCTTGACGAAACGGTAATAAAAATTTCATGATTCACCCTCATTATTAATAAATATATTAATAATGATAAGCATTATCATTAATATTGTCAAGAAGTGTAACAAAGGAAGAAACGACTTTAAGCAATCAAATGATGGAAAAAGCCAGTCAAATTTTGGCAATTTTTTGCCTAAATTATGAAAAAACCTTATAATGGAAAGAATTTTTTTAACATTCTTAGTGAATTTATTATGAGTCGTGCAATTTCACATATTGATACCTTTCAAGGGTTAATTTTAGCATTACAAAACTACTGGGCAGAGCAAGGCTGTGTGGTTTTACAACCGTATGATTTAGAGATGGGAGCAGGTACATTCCATACCGCAACATTTTTGCGTGCGTTAGGGCCAGAAACATGGAATGCTGCCTATGTACAACCTTCTCGCCGTCCTAAAGATGGTCGTTATGGTGAAAATCCAAACCGTTTACAGCACTATTACCAATTCCAAGTAGTGTTAAAACCAAACCCAAGCAATATCCAACAACTCTATTTAGATTCACTCAAAGCGATTGGCATTGACCCATCAATTCATGATATTCGTTTTGTAGAAGATAACTGGGAAAGTCCAACTTTAGGGGCGTGGGGCTTAGGTTGGGAAGTTTGGCTCAATGGTATGGAAGTAACACAATTTACTTATTTCCAACAAGTTGGCGGTGTTGAGTGCTATCCTGTTACAGGTGAGATTACCTATGGTTTAGAACGTTTAGCCATGTATTTACAAGGGGTTGATTCTGTTTACGATTTAGTGTGGACAAAAGGTCAATTTGGTACTGTAACCTATGGCGATGTGTTCCATCAAAATGAAGTAGAGCAATCAACTTATAATTTTGAACAAGCTCCTGTTGAAAAATTATTTGAATTATTTGATTTTTATGAAAGTGAATCAAACCGTTTAATGCAAGCAGAGTTACCATTACCTGCCTATGAACAAGTGGTGAAAGCATCACATACTTTTAACTTGCTCGATGCACGTGGTGCAATTTCTGTAACAGAGCGTCAGCGTTATATCTTGCGTGTGCGTGCCTTAGCTCGTGCGATTGCTCAAAGTTATGTGTTATCTCGTGCAAAATTAGGGTTCCCAATGGCAGAACCCCATTTGCGTGATGAAGTCTTGGCACAGTTACAAGAGCAATTAAATTCGAAGGAGTAATATAAATAAATGGAAAATTGGATTAAAGTCATTTTAATTCCTACATTAATATTATTTAATGTTAGTATTTATGCTGTTCCCAATACTTGGGGGCATGGATATAATTTTGGTCAAGCCCAATATTTTATTGAGAATGAACAACATCAATCTTTAGAAATATCTTGTGGTGAAGAGTATGGAAAAGATATCTATTTTAATGATAGGCTTAAATCTATAGATTTAAGTGCTTCAGAAGATGGCTTAAGCTTTTTATTTGATGATGAAATTCCTGTATTTATCAGTTCGGCAAGACAAAGTTTGAATTGGAATGCCTTTAACCAAGCTATATCTAAAGCACATAAAATTGAAGTCTTTCATGATAATCATTCTATTGCTGTTTTTAAACCTTTACCTTATACGGTTAAAACACAAATGCAAGATATTGTTCAAGAATGTGCAGATGAAGATTTTAATGAAGATGTGCTTGAGCCTTAAGTGAAGTAGATATTGTGATGATAAAAAATACCCTATTTAAAGCCATCTCCATGACCTTATTAAGTTCAATGCTATGGGCGTGTGGTGTTGTCGAAACTGAAGACCGAGAAGAAAACGAACGTAGCGTTATTGTTGAACGAGATAATGATGACCGCCGTGATGATGACAATCGTCAAAGTCGCAATCAAAATGATAGAGATGATGATGACCGTGATGACGACAATCGTCAAGTTCGTAATCAAAATGATAGAGATGATGATGACCGTGATGACGACAATCGTCAAAGCCGTAATCAAAGCGATAGAGATGATGACCGTGATGATGACAATCGTCAAAGTCGTAATCAAAACGATAGAGATGATGACCGTGATGACGACAATCGTCAAGTTCGTAATCAAAATGATAGAGATGATGACGACCGTGATGATGAGCGAACAGGCGAAAAAGACGATTAACAATGTAAAAAGATTCTATTTTCACAAATTCGTATGATTGATGATGAAACTGAATCTAAACAAAATATATATTTGGAATATTTTATGAAACATAACATTTTATTTGAGCTTGGCTGTGAAGAATTACCGCCAAAAAGTTTAAAAACCTTGCGTGATGCGTTAAAAAGCGAAGTTGAGCAAGGCTTAACCCAAGCAGGATTAGCATTTGACAGCGTAAAAGCGTATGCAAGCCCACGCCGTTTAGCCTTACACATCATCAATGTAGATGGCAAACAAGCCGACAGCCAAAAACGCTTTGATGGCCCAGCAGTACAATCTGCTTATAATGAAGATGGTACACCAAGCAAAGCCCTAGAAGGCTTTATGCGTGGTCAAGGCATTAGCGTAGAACAAATTAGCACCTTTATGGCTGGAAAAGTCGAAAAAGTGTGCTATTACAAAGACATTCAAGGGCAAAGTTTAGACGCATTATTACCAAGCATTTTACAAACAGCTTTGGATAATTTACCAATTGCAAAACGTATGCGTTCAGCGAGCAGTCGTACAGAATTTGTCCGTCCTGTACAATGGGTTGTTTTACTAAAAGATGACCAAGTGATTGATGCGACTATTCAAGATTTTAAAGCAGGCAATATCAGTTATGGACATCGTTTCCATGCACCTGATGCGGTCGTGATTCCACACGCCAATGATTATTTAGATGTGTTAAAAAATGCCAGCGTTTTAGCAGATTTTGAACAACGCCGTGCCGAAATTATCAAACAAACACAATCACTTGCCGATGAAGTAGGTGCAAAAGCGATTGTACCAGACGATTTGCTTGATGAAGTTACCGCATTGGTTGAATTACCTGTGGCGTTGCGTGCAAGTTTTGAAGAGCGTTTCTTAGCTGTACCACAAGAAGCCTTAATCACTACAATGCAGGACAATCAAAAATATTTCTGTTTGGTGAATGCTGAAGGTAAATTACAACCTTACTTTATTTTTATTAGCAATATTCAATCGAAAGACCCGCAACAAGTCATTGAAGGCAATGAAAAAGTGGTACGTCCACGTTTATCTGATGCAGAGTTTTTCTTTATTCAAGACCAAAAACAACCATTAGCAAGCCGTCAAGAAAAACTTGCTAATATGGTCTTCCAAGCTCAATTAGGCACGTTATGGGATAAATCACAACGTATTGCTAAATTAGCCGTTGCATTAGCACACTATACAGGGGCAAATGCGGAAGATGTCGAAAAAGCATCTTTATTATCTAAATGTGATTTAACATCAGAATTAGTGGGCGAATTCCCAGAATTACAAGGGATTGCAGGAACTTATTATGCAACGCTTGAAGGTGAAAATCACGAAGTTGCTCAAGCCTTAGGCGAGCAATATTTACCAAAATTTGCAGGCGATGTGTTACCAAGCACCAAAACAGGTACAACCTTAGCCTTAGCTGACCGTTTAGATACCTTAGTCGGTATTTTTGGTATAGGACAAGCTCCAACAGGTTCAAAAGACCCATTTGCATTACGCCGTTCTGCGATTGGGATTTTACGTTTAATTATTGAAAATCAATTAGATGTAACCTTAGATACCTTAATTGATAATGCCTTAACCGCATATGGTGATGTCTTAGCTGACCCTGCCAAAGCCAAAGCAGATGCGGTTGCATTCTTAGAAGGACGTTATCGTGCAAAATATGAAGACCAAGGCATTGCGGTTGATGTGATTCAATCAGTACAAGCCTTATCACCAAAATCACCGCTTGATTTTGACCAACGTATCCATGCGGTACAGGCATTCTGTCAATTAGCACAAGCGGAAACATTATCTGCAAGCAATAAACGTGTTGCCAATATTTTAGCCAAAGTTGAAGGTGAAATTGCATCGCAAGTTGATGTTGCGTTATTGGTTGAAGCTGATGAAAAAGCCTTATTTGAAGCAGTACAACAGGCTCAAAATACGGTACAACCATTACAAGCAAAAGCAGATTATCAAGGTGTTTTAACCGCTTTGGCGAATTTAGCGACGCCTTTAACTAATTTCTTTGATAATGTCATGGTGAATGCTGATGATGTGGCTCTTAAACAAAATCGTCTTGCCTTATTACAACAAGTGCGTGAATTGTTTATGATTGTAGCGGATATTAGTATGTTACAATAACTGTAAAATGTAATTTAAGATAAAATCATTAAAGTAATGTAGGTTGGGCTAAGGTACGAAGCCCAACAAATTTATAGATTTAAAGAATAAATTAATGAATTTGTTGGGTTTCGCTATCGCTCAACGCCAACCTACAGTAACGTTTTAAAGCTAAAAATCAATATCATCTAAACTCTTCCCAAATTCCCACTTGTCCTTTACTCATTGCAGGAACTTTTCCTAACTTCCGCCAAGGAATATGTTCACCATGAAAATCGCTCCCTACAGAAATTTTTAGTTGATGTTGAGCGATACATTTATCAACCATTTGACGCATGGATAAAGGTTTATTGTCATGGCTTAATTCAACAGCGTGTCCGCCGTGTTGTTTAAATAAATCAATTAAATAGCGTAAATTGGTAGAAGATAAATCATATTCGCAAGGGTGAGCCAAAATCGCCAAGCCTTGACTTTGATGAATGGTGCGTAACGTATCTTCAAAAGATACCCATTCTAAAGGCACAAAGGCTTTTTTTCCTTGTTTTAAATATAAGTCAAATGCGGTTTGAATGCGATTGACCATATTTTTTTGTACTAAGGCTTGTGCAATATGGTTGCGTGTTACTCGGTCAGCAATGCCATCAGTCATTGCTAACACATCGTCCCACGCATCATAGCCTGTAATTTGTTGAAGTTTAAAACAAATTTCTTTTGCTCGTTTGGCTCGAATGTGTTGTTGTTGTAAAAGCAGAGCATTTAATGGCTCTAAATCTTGCATATTTAAGGCAACAATATGCACACCATAGGTTTTTTTGGTGGTTGCCCGTTGCCATTGAGTTGAAATTTCGACCCCTGTAATCAGGTTTATTTGTTGTTGTTTTGCCATTTCTCTCGCACGAATGATACCATCTATGCTATCATGGTCGGTTAGTGCAAGGGTATGAACCGCATTTTCTTTGGCAAGTCGCACTAATTGTTCAGGTGTAAGCTGTCCATCGGAAATGTTACTATGACTATGTAAATCGATACCGTGCATATGATGTATTCTCTTAAATTGTGAAGTTTATGAAAGCCTTACTTGATTTTATTCCACTGATTATCTTTTTTTATTTATATAAAACGGTTGACCCGAAAGATAATGAACACCCGTTTTTACAATGGTTTGGGGCATCGGGGGGCGTGGACAATAACCATATTTTAGTGGCAACCGCAGGGTTGATGATTTCCACTTTAGTTGTTTATGGTACTTTGTTGGTTTCGCAAAAGTTCCGCCTAGAAAAGCAACAATGGTTTGTTTTATTGATGACGATTGTCTTTGGCGGTGTAACGCTTGCATTAAGTGATGATTATTATATCAGATTAAAAGCCGTACTGATTAATTTAGGCTTTGCTACTGTGTTTTTTTTATCCCCTTTCTTTATTCAAAACAAACAGCCGTTAATTCGTAAAATGTTTGACCCTGTGTTAGAATTGAGCGAGCAAGGCTGGAAAAAATTGAATTGGGCTTGGGGAACCATGTTTTTAGTGATGGCAGGTTTGCACGCCTTTTTTGCCTTTGTCTTTATGCAAGGAAAATATTGGGGCGAATTTACTGCTTTTGGTGATATGGCAGTCATGTTTAGCTTTTTAATTGCTCAATTCTATGTATTGCGTAAACATTTTAAAACACCTGAAGCTTAGAACCTGTTCATGATTAATTTTTTTAGGCAAAAATGAGATAAATCGCAAGCTTTTCAAGGAAAAAACGCAGGTTGATAGTGATTCTATCAAGCAAGTTTTTGACGAAGAAAAGCAAGATTTAGCCATTTTTGACAAAAAAGCAATGATTTTGAATGAAATATTTGACAAAAATATGAAAACGTAATTAATCGTGAACAGGTTCTTAAAGGATTGAAATATCAATTTTATTATTTAGATAAAATCCTTTATAATGATAACCTGTTCATTATTAATTTTTTAGGCAAAAAGCAATTATTTTGAATCAAATATTCTACAATAATACCAAGCGTAATTAATTGTGAACAGGTTCTTAAAGCATTCATTTTTTTGGAGTGATGATTATGGCATATTATGTATTACACTGTATCGACCAAGAAGGTACACTTGAACAACGTTTAGCAACACGTCCTGCACATGTTGAACGTTTGGAAAAATTAAATGCTGAAGGACGTGTATTGGTTGCAGGTGCATTACCTAAAGAGCGAAATAATCCGCAAGCAGGGTTTTACGGTAGTATCATTATTGTTGATTTTGACAGCCGTGAAGAATTAGATGCTTGGATTGCAGAAGAGCCATTCTTAAAAGCAGGGGTGTATGCACATATTGATGTAAAACCATTTAACAAAGCCTTTCCACAGGATTAAGACTCATGTTGTTTAGACCTTTTGTTGTTACGTTGCTGATGGGATATTCGGTTATACTACACGCTGAACCAACAGATGTGGCGATTGCACCAGCACCTACTCCTGCACCTGCTCCAGCACCAGTTGCTCCAACGCCTGCACCGAAACCAGTGGCAAAACCAAAGCCAAAACCAGCAACACAACAAACGGCAAAAAAGCCAAAGACAAATACAACACAGCAAAATAAACAAAAAACAACCAATAATACGGTTAAAAAAACAACCAATCAGACGAAACAAACCAATACCAAAACTGTCAAAAAAACTACGACTGAACCAACAAGAACGGTAAATCGTACCACACAACGTACGACCAATACGCCTACTCGTGCAACAACAGTAACACGAACAGCACCAACAACCGTCAATCGTGTTGCACCTACACCAACAAGACCAGTTGCACCTACACCAGCAAAACCTGTTGTAACTGCTCCTACAACCATAACAACACCAAAACCCGTTGTAACTGCTCCTACAACCACAACAACACCAAAAACCGTTACTCCTGCTCCAGCACAAAAAGCAACCACGCCTGTCAAACCAACAACTAGCGGTATAAGTGGCGATACAGCTAAAAAAGCTGTTTTAGCGACTACAGCCGTTATTGGAGCATCTGTATTGGCAAAAGAAGCGTTAGATGCAACTAAAACGGAAGAACAACTAACAGAAGATATTTTGGCAAAAAACCAAGAATTACAAATGGCAAATGATAGCTTAGGCGTTCAAGTACAAGTTTTACAAAATGAACGTTCAGCCCAAATGTTTGTTTATGGTGCGGTTGTCTTATTTATTGGAGCATTGATGGGCTTTATTGTGGGCTATCTCACAGGTAAACCTTCACGCCCATATCGCTAATCGTTAGCTGAAACAATGAAGATGAAAATTCAGACTGCTGAACTGGAATGGCAAACCGTTGATGGTATTGATGTTCCCATTTCCAAAACCTTTGGTGATGTTTATTTTTCCAAAGAAAACGGATTATTAGAAACACGTCATGTGTTTTTAAATGGCAATGATTTAGCCGAACGCTTAGCCCAGTTAGATGATTTTCAATATTTTTGTGTTGGTGAAACAGGATTTGGCACAGGGTTAAATATTTTAGCTTTATGGCAATTATGGCAACAGGTTCGTCCTGATAATCACAGTCATTTGCACGTCATTAGCGTAGAAAAATATCCATTAAGCCTTGATGATTTACGCCGTGCCTTAGCGGTTTGGACAGAATTAGCTGATTTATCTGAACAATTATTAGACGTTTATCCATTGCCGATTGCAGGTTGCCATCGCCTAAATTTTGCCAAAGAACGTTTTAGCATTGATTTATGGCTTGGTGATGCGGTCGATATTTTTCCGATTATCCACACACAACACCCTGTAAATGCGTGGTTTTTAGATGGTTTTGCCCCTTCATGTAATCCTGATTTTTGGCAAGACCATATTTTAAAGCATATTATTCGCCTTTCTTCCGTTGGCACGACTTTTGCATCATTTACGGTTGCAGGGGTTGTCAAACGTGGTTTAGCTCAATATGGCATTCAAATTAGTCGTCCCAAAGGATTTGGACATAAACGAGAGATGTTAAAAGCCATTTGGCAAGATGAATCCATCAACCATTCCACTCAAGCAACATATAAAAAAATAACTTCACCCATCGCCATTATTGGAGCTGGTATCGCAGGCTTGAGTTGTGTATGGGCATTGGCTCAACGTGGCTATACAGTTGATATTTATGAGCAATCTCACCCACTGGCTGGGGGGTCTGGCAATCCAATGGCATTGCTCAATCCTAAATTATGTGAAATTGAGCAGAGTAGTGAACATTTAATGCTCAATAGTTGGCAATATGCAATCCGTCATTATGCCCAATTTTCTGCATTTCGCCCATTAACTGTACAACAAATTCAGTTAAAAGATGAACAGGAATTGCACTATATTGATGATTATCCAAACGTTTCGCCTGCTTTATTGTCTGATGAAAACTTGTATCCGCAGATTAATCAACATTATCCGCAACTCAATTTACATCAAGCAGGAGCAGTTGAGCCACACGCTTTAGCGGAACATATTTTAAAGCATCGTAATATTCGGTTACATCTTAAAAAAGTAGAATCAATTCAATCGGTTGATGATGGTGTACAATTAACGATTGAACAACAGACCCAATTTTATCCTGCTGTGATTGTATGTAGTGCCAAACAAAGTGCAACATTATTGCAACCATTTCCGCCATTAAAAGCGATTCGTGGGCAAGTTAGTTGGTGCGAACATTCTGCAATTTCAACACATCATGCTTATAGTTATGGCGGATATTTTGCACAAGTGAATGAAAATAAATTGATTTTAGGTGCATCTTTTTATCCTAATCGTGAAGATACAGATGTATTAGCTGATGACCATCAGCATAATTTTAATTTAATTCATGATGTATTTCCTGAATTTGCCCAAACCTTACCAACAATGGAAACTTGGCAAGGTCGAGCATCGATTCGAGCTCAAACAGCGGATTATTTTCCAATCGTTGGGCAAGTGAAACCACATATTTATAGCTTAACAGGGCTAGGCTCAAAAGGCTTTTTATTCGCCCCATTATGTGCGGAAATTGTGATGGCTGAATTGTTAGGAGAATGTTATCCAATTCCTAAACCGTTATATGATAAATTAAAGGTAAAACGGTTTAAGTGTATGCGACATAGTTAAATTTATAATAAATTATTGCCATTCGCTTGAATCGGTGGTGGCGTTGGTCGTCCCAACGTGCTTAATAAATCGATTTCAATTAAACGTACCATCGCATCTAAAGGTAAGTCATTGCTTTGTCTGCCAAAAGGCTCTTCCAATTCACCACTTAACGCATCTAAACCTAAAAACGTATAGGCCAATAAACCAACAATTAGCGGTGTGGCTAAACCTAACATTGACCCTAAACTAAAAGGCAATAATAAACAAAAACAATAAACCGTGCGATGTAATAATACCGAATAAGCAAATGGAATCGGTGTATTCGCAATACGGTCGCACCCTGTTTGTACCAAACCCATTGACATCACATGTTGATTCATTTGCGTATAAATTACGTCCGAAATTTCCCCTTCACGATACGCCTGTAACAATTCCCATTGAATCAAATTCAACGTATATTGTGGAGCATTATGTTGTTGATATAATTGCGTTAATGCTTGCGTACTGACACCGCTAATTTGAGCCAACTCATTTGGGTGAATACTTTGATGACGTAAACGGTCTCGCAACAAATTTGCAAACACAATGACGTGCTGAATAATACGCTCACGTCGAGCCTGTGGTAAAATACGACATTCACGGTCTAAATTACGAGCAGTTGCAATTAACTGTCCCCACAATTTTCGAGCTTCCCACCAACGGTCATAACAGGCATTATTACGAAAACTTAAAAATAACGATAACACCACGCCAATTAAGGTAAATCCCATTAAAGGAAATTGTGGAAAATGATACACTTCAACTAATTCGATTCCCCCAATCACCGCAGAAACCAACATTAACAAACCTAGTTGAGGCAAAATTTTGGGCAAAATCGTTCCTTGCCATGAAAACAGCAACTTTAATACTGATGGCGGATTTTGATTAACAATCATGAAAATTAAAGAAAAAATGATAATAATCTTATTATTATAACACTACAAAAAATAAGATAACTGTAAATTAATACAGATTTTCTATCAAAAATTGTATAGGACATCCTGACATTTCGTATTTGCAATTAAAAATGAGAAAAATCGCAGATTTTCAAGGAAAATTGTGCAGTTGATATTGAAATATCAACAAGCAATTTGACGATGAAAATCAAGATTTAGCCATTTTTAATACAAAAACGCTGTTTATTTTTAAATTATTACTCAAATCTTGAATAGTGTTATGAAATGTCAGGGTGCCCTAATATCCACAACTAAATACTATCCAATAAACCATGTTCTGCAAACGAAAACCAATGATTTTTACTGATGATAAAATGGTCAATTAAACCAATTTCGACCAATTCACACGCCGATTTTAACTGTTTCGTCAGCATAATATCTTCCGCTGAAGGTTGAGCTGAACCTGCTAAAGGATGATTATGAGCAACAATCAAAAAATGAGCATTTTGTTGTAAAGCATAACGTAACGTTTGATTAATAGACACTTGACATTGTTGCAATGAACCAAAAAACAACTTCTTAAACTGCAACTTATGCAAATTTGCATCTAAACATAACACCGCAAAAACTTCCTGTTTTTCCCCTTGCAACTCATAACGCAAATAATCCAACACCAACGCAGACTGATTTAAAGTTAATTCCTGCTGATTAAAACGATGATTCAGATAACGCCTACCCAGTTCTTTAACTGCCATTAATTGAGCATATTTTGTTGCACCCATGCCATGAAACTGACTGATTTGAGCCAAATCCGCATCAAACACCGCATTTAAACTACCAAAATGCTGAATTAACAAACGAGCCAACTGCACCGCTGAATGCTGTTGCGAACCAGAACGCAAAAAAATTGCCAACAATTCCGAATCCGACAAACTTTCAGCCCCTTGAGCCAATAATCGCTCACGAGGACGCTCTTGCTCAGGCCAATGCTTAATACTATCGTTCATAAAATATCCTAAAGGGCTTGATTGTTAAATCATCTTCAGCTTAAATAACGACATTTTAACACGATTTTATCAAAACAATACAAATGTAAATGTATAAAGATAAAATCTAACAACATGAGCGACTATAAAATGACCCAACAAACCAATGCTATCACGACAAAAAATATCGTCTTAGGTGTAACAGGCGGAATTGCTGCCTATAAAAGTGCAATTCTTGTCCGCCGACTCAAAGACTATGGACATCAGGTTCGTGTTGTGATGACCCAAGGAGCATTGGCATTTATCACCCCTTTAACATTTCAAGCACTCTCAGGCAATCCAGTTCATACCACCTTACTTGACCCAGAGGCAGAGGCAGGCATGGGACACATTGAACTTGCACGTTGGGCAGATTTAATCCTTGTTGCTCCTGCCAGTTGCGACACCCTAGCAAAACTAGCACATGGATTGGCTGATGACTTATTAAGCACACTATTTTTAGCAACCAAAGCCCCTATTTGGGTTGCTCCTGCCATGAACCAACAAATGTGGAAAGCCAAAGCCACACAACGCAACTTAAAAACATTAGTCGATGATGGCATTCATATCATCATGCCAGATTCAGGCGAGCAAGCCTGTGGTGATGTCGGTATGGGGCGAATGCCAGAACCAGAACACATTGCCCAACAAGTAAATGACTATTTCCAGCAACAACATCGCACCCTAGTCGAAAAATTTGGCTTATTAGCAGGAAAACGAGTGACCATCACCGCAGGGCCGACCCGAGAATCCATCGACCCAGTACGTTACATTTCCAACCACAGCACAGGGAAAATGGGCTTTGCCATTGCCAATGCCTGCTACCGAGTAGGGGCAGATGTAACACTCATTGCAGGGCCCGTTAGCCTAGATACCCCAAATGGCGTAACACGCATCAACGTCCAATCCGCACAACAAATGCTTGAACACAGCCTAAACAGCCTAGAACAAGGATGCGATATTTTTATTGCAACCGCCGCCGTGGCAGACTACCGAGTCGCCCAAGTTGCAGAACACAAAATCAAAAAAACAGACGATGAAGAAGACATGAATATCGCCTTAATCAAAAACCCAGACATTGTTGCGACCATTGCCCAACAACAACAACGCCCATTTATGGTTGGCTTTGCAGCAGAAACCCAAAACGTAGAACAATACGCCCACAAAAAACTCATTAGCAAAAAACTCGACATGATTGCTTGCAATGACGTCTCTCGAACAGATATCGGCTTTGCATCAGATGACAATGCAATGACACTCTTCTTTGCAGATTGCTACCACAGCCCAAAACGCCAATTAGCAAAAGCACCGAAAACCCAAATCGCCCAACAACTCATTGAGGCAATAGCGGAACACCTAAAAAAGAGCAAATAATCAACATAAACCACTAAAAAACACCTAAAATGCTGATAAAACGACCAAACGAATAAAAAACTCAAAAAAACACTTGCCAATCTAATTTTAGCTGTGTAATATACGCACCTATCGGAGCTGAGTTAAATAAAAATCTTATTTAAAACAATAGTTTATATAAATAAGATGATTATGGTTGATTTTAGGATAATGTGATGA
>JBHACK010000185.1:0-3865 GCA_041854545.1 Acinetobacter sp.
ATCATTAGTTAAATTAAAGCACAAAACCTAACACATTCAAAACATTGTTTTAAATTTGTTGGGTTTTCACCAACCTACCCAAGATTAAGATTGGGATAAATATCATATTTTAAACCGAACTCACGTTACATATCAAATATATGCTAAATTTTAAGGAATAGGATATTTTGAAACAGCCATTTCCAAAACAGTAGGACAAAAATCAGGATTTTCAGGAGTACTATTTTTCATTTCATCAAAAGCATATACAATCACTACAAAATGTCTTTTTTTAAACAATTGTTGATGTCTTTCATCAATACAATAAATACTTTCGTCTAAAATCATATTTTCTTGAGAAAGAAAAGAGAATGAATTATCTTTATTTAGATTATCCATACCTGCGACATAAGTCCTAATAATCTCTCCACAAAATGTGATACTAGGAATATTTCTATTTTCTATGCTTTTCCACCATTCAGGGGTAGCATATAAACCTTTATCCCCTTTTATACCTAAAAATGGTTTGTCAGGATTTAATGTTAAATCTCGTGTTGCTAAAATCATATCCATTTGATTAACCATATCTTTTTTAAAGCTATAAGTTAATATCATTTCAAAAGGATAATCATTAAAATTAATATACATGGCTTTTCTCACTAGGCAGATTCAAGTTTAAAGTGCAACGCTCCCAAAACTAGATTTTACTTCAAGTGGCATTCTAAAACTAAAGCGTAATTAAGTGTAAACAGGTTATTAAAAATGGTAGGGTATCCTGACACTTCATAACACTATCTTATGATTGAGTGATAATTTAGAAATAAAATCACGTTTTTGCATTAAAAATGGCTAAATCTTGATTTTCATTGTCAAATGGCTTGTTGATATTGTAATATCAATTACATAATTTTCCTTGAAAATCTGCGATTTTTCTCATTTTTAATTGCAAATACGAAATGTCAGGATACCCTAATTTGTAATAACAGGTGCTTTTAAACGAATAATCTGTGGATAGCCTAATAATGAACGTAATTCATGAATGACTTGAGCCAAATGTTGGCGATTTTTGACCACAAGATGAGCATAGGTTTTATCCTGCTGTGGGTAAATGCCTTCAACACCAATTTGTTGCGTACGGCAATGATAAATCACTTCCGACACTTGCTCATCGCTTAATGGTGCATGAATATGTAAATAGCTGGTAAAGCTCACATCATCTACATCAGGATTCCAGTTTAATGGCATGATATTTTCAGGATTTTCTAACCGTTCACGCTCTAAATTATGGCATTTGACACGATGCACAATTAAGCCACGGCGAGTTAAATGCCCTTGAATTGGGTCACCACTAATTGGATTACAACAAAGGGCATAATGAACATCAACCCCTTCAGTTCCTTGAATTAAACGGTCAGACTGTTGCTCATCTTGCGTTTGAGCATATACATGATTGGCAACCAGTTGCGGTAATAAATCACCGACTGCAATTTGTTCAAATAAACGCTCTTTATTATCTAAACCACGCCATTGCAAAATGTCTAACCATTCCGCATCAGTCAAATCGTCAATCGAATGATGAAATAATTTTAAGGCACGGTTTAAGGCTTGAGCTCCTAATAAACGCTGTTCATCTAAAGGCTGTTCTTTTAAAACTGCTTGAATTGCACGGCGAGCCTTTTGCGTATTGACCGAACTTAACCAATCTGGATTTGGCGTTGCAAGAACATCTGTAATAATTTCAATGGTTTGACCATGAGCCAATCGTGTGGATAACGGTTTTTGTTCTTTATCAATTTTTACACCGACAGCATGGTCGCCAATAAAGGTACCTACAGAATAGGCAAAATCAACTGCTGTTGCCCCTTTTGGCAGTTCATGCACCTGTCCCATTGGCGTATAGACCCAAATTTTATCTTGATGTAAATAATCCAATAAATCATTAAATGTTGTTTTAGCACAATCAACATCAAGCAAGGTATTTAAATTTTGCATAGATGCTTGAATCGCACTACGACACGTTTGCGGAACATCTTTTCCTAGCACCATGCCAAATTGTGAAGTTTTGTACATCAATTCGGTTTGAATGGTCAGGGTTAAAATGGTTTCTTCCCCTTGCAATTTAATTTTTAAAGACTGATTTCCCCCTGGTAAAGGATAACGAATATTATCATTAAAATGTAATACAGGGAAACGCTGTTTTAAGGTTTCCACAAAGGCATCACAATGTGCAACGGTTGGCAATAACACTTGAAACCAATGGCTATGCGTTAATTCTTCTAATGAAATTTTCCCTTTAACAAAACGGCGAATTAAATCCACTTTATTATCTTTCTTTTCCAATTTCCCTTCAACGTCCAGTTGAGCGAAAATCTCTTGTAATGCTGATTCCCAAACTTTTTGATATTGACAACGAATCGGCTTAGATTCTGCCAAAGCAGTTTGAATATTATGATATTGGGTTGTATCTAAATTTTCATAACACAACAATTCCAATTTGTCGCCTAATTCATTCATGCCGACAATGCGTGCCATTGGCACATAAATATCAATCGTTTCTTGAGCAATGCGTAAACGGCTCGATTCCTTCATCGCCCCAAGCGTACTCATATTATGATAACGGTCAGCCAACTTAATAATAATCACTCGTGGGTCTTGTAAGGTTGCCTGTAAAATTTTACGGAATGTGGCTGCTTTAGAAAATTCCTTATCACTAGAATGGCTCATTTTGGTTACGCCATCGACCAGTTCCGCTACAACCGCGCTATATTTTTCTGCCATTTCTTCTTTAGAAACAGGCGTATCTTCGATAACATCATGCATTAGCCCAGCCATCAAAGTTTCATGGTCTAAACGCAATTCAGCTAAAAATTGTGTTACTGCAATCGGGTGTAAAATATACGGTTCACCACTTTTACGAGTTACGCCTTCATGGGCTTTATCGGCAAAATCAGCAGCACTCATTACCCAATCCACTTGTTCAGATGACAGATAGGGTTCAATACTCTGTTTTAACTGTAATTTGGCTTGACTTACTAGGTCTGGCATGATATAATCCTCCGAATTTTTTTATAGGGCGAATCTATAAGAGAATAGAATAAAAAAACACCACAAAATCAACCTAAAAATATAAGCTGACATTCTTTGAGTAAATCATAATTTATTCATATTTTCAATTAATACTTACAAAGAAGATACAAAGTAACCGCAATTCTCGCTGAATTAATTTATCATCATCACACATATTGATATACATAACCTGAGTTCGACATAAGAAATAAAAAAAGAAGCCTATTTATGTTAAAGTAAAGTCACCACAACCAACTTAACAAAGGCTTCTTACATGGAACATCTCGAAGAACTCTACTGTCACATTGACGATTTTTGTAAACAATATCTTGCTCAACTTAGAGCAAAACAAGTTACTTTAAAATCCAATAACGGTAAAAAAACACGCAATAAACCATGTAGTCTTAGTTTATCAGAAATCATCACCTTATTGGTACTTTTTCATCAATTACGTTATAGAGAATTCAAAAGTTTTTATTTCAATTATGTTTGCCGATGGTTAAAAAGAGAATTTCCTAAGCTACCGAGTTATCAGCGTATGGTGGAACTTGTCAAAATAGCAATACTTCCAATGTGTTCATATTTGCAATTCTTAATGCAAGGAAATTGCACAGGTATTAGCTTTATTGATTCAACAAGTATCGTAGTATGTGATAACCATCGTATTGAAAGAAATAAAGTTTTTTCCAATACTGCTGAGTGTGGTAAAAACAGCATGGGTTGGTTCTTCGGGTTTAAGTTACATGTAATTATCAATCATCAAGGTGAATTGGTTAATGTCACTGTGACCAAAGGCAATGTTGATGACAGAAGCCCTGTA
>JBHACK010000186.1:0-2654 GCA_041854545.1 Acinetobacter sp.
CCATTTAATGCAGTAATTAAGTGCATACCATTCATCTGTTTTAAATCAGGACAAACAGCACTATATTTACTAATTTCCTTTTTACCAATGCTATAATAAATGGCATTATTTTGATAATGTTTCCGCCCAAATCGTAAAATATGTGAAATACAGCTATCTTTAAATCCACGTTGAGTTTTACGTTTATAGGCATGGCAACTAAAATGAACCCATTGTTCAATCGAAGAATACATCATCTTTAACTCCAATCAGTAAAACATTTAAGGCTAAAAGTATTAAGATAACTTTTGTACCGCAAATTCTTCTAAACTGGCTTTACATTGCTGTAATTGCTCTGCCGTTAATTCAACTCCACGCAAATCAGCAGGAATTTCTAAAGATAAATGAATATAACGTACCCCACGTTCATTTAATTGAGCCACTAAATTAATTGGCAAAGTACCGATAATCACATCTCCAGCATTTAACTCATCAATATTTAGTAAATGCTCTAAATGTATATCAAATTGTAATTGTTGCAATTTTGCCCATTGGATTGCCCCTGCATGGCGAGTAATAAAATAAGTGGTCATATTGAAAACTCCATCATTAAATTGAATATCCTTATCATACCTGAAAAAAATGGCAAATGCTAAAAAAATAAGCTTATATCAAAATAAAAAAGCAACCTGTTTAAACAGATTGCTTTTTAGGTAGGAGTCCCAATCTTTAGATTGGTGTTATTATTATTTGGTGAGAATCAGACGATTATTGCGTGTTAGACGTAAACGATATTCTTCACCTGCGTGTAAAATGCGAATTTCACGTCCTAATGCAAACAAATTATTTGAATGTAGCATTGGTAAAGATGGCGTATGTTCCTTAGGACGGTTAAATAAGCTAAATGGTGCGTTCATGTGAGTTCCCCTTTGGTCTTAAACTATATGCAAATGATAATAATTATCGATTAATATTTCAATATCATTTACAAATAAAAATGCTCAAAGTAACGATGGATTTTTCGATAATTTTTAAATAATTAATAGTAATGACAGATGATGTAAGAAAAAAATATGCCATCTACCACAAAAATCAAGTAAAATAAATCACCTATTTCACAAGATGATGCGAACAATGACACAACACCATGAAGATGAACGACGTTTTGCAGGCACAGCAAAACTCTATGGCGAAACCGCTTTTCAACGTTTCCAACATAGCCATGTGATGGTGATTGGTGTTGGCGGAGTGGGCAGTTGGGCAGTAGAAGCCTTGGCACGTTCAGGGGTTGGTAAGCTCACCTTAGTGGATATGGACGTATTAGCCAGTTCTAATATCAATCGCCAACTTCCTGCATTAACATCAACTTTAGGACATGAAAAAATTGAAGTGATGGCACAACGTTGCAGAGAAATTAACCCACATATTCAACTTGATTTAATTGATGATTTTTTATCACCTGAGAATGTACAACAACTATTACAATCATCACCCGATGTGATTTTAGATTGTATTGATGATGTCAAAGCCAAAGTCGCACTGATTTTACATTGTCGATTCCATAAAATTCCGCTAATTGTTTCAGGGGGAGCAGGGGGGAAAATTGACCCTACACAAATTCGTGTAGCCGATTTAGCACGCACAACACAAGACCCTATGCTGGCTAAAATCCGCAATCAATTACGCCGTCATGGTATTTGCAAAAATCCAAAAGAAAAATTTGGCTTAACCTGTATTTATTCCGAAGAACAAGCCCAACTCAATGAAAATAGCTGTGCCAGTGCAGGGTTACATTGTGGTGGATATGGTTCAGCGGTGAGCGTTACCAATAGTTTTGCCATGTTTGCGGTTGCTGAAGTATTGAAGAAACTACAAAAAAAACGGTGAATTTGTGGCTAAAGCAGTCTATAATAAAAAAGAGAATGATATAATTTTGGGTTATTCTATGAAGATGTTTCAATATGGAATGTGCTTAACAATGTTGGTTAGCACATCAGCAATTTATGCAGGCAATATGTATATTTATAAAGACCAAGAAGGCAATACTTTGCTGACCAATAAAAAAAGTAATGATAAATCATTACAAACAGTAAAAATTACCTATTACCCAGAAAGTAATATCCATACCTACCATAACTGGGGAAAAAATGAAGCATCGGTATTACCAAGTTATAGTGCTAACCGAACAGCTTACGACAATCTCATTAATATGGCATCACAACAACATGGTGTCCCAGCAGGATTAATTAAAGCGGTGATGCACACAGAATCAGGGTTTAACCCAAATGCTCGCTCGCCTGTAGGAGCAATGGGCTTAATGCAACTCATGCCTGCAACTGCTCGTGGTTTAGGCGTGGGTAATGCCTATGACCCACATCAAAATGTGATGGGGGGAGCCCGCTATTTAGGGCAAATGCTAAGACGTTATAATGGTAATACTCATCTTGCACTGGCTGCCTATAACGCAGGCCCAGGAAATGTTGATAAATATAATGGCATTCCACCATTCCGTGAAACACAAGACTATGTTCGCCGTGTGATGAGCCGTTATCAAAATTTATATGCAGGGGGCATAAGTTCTTCCGCACCACAAGGTGGTATGATGCAAGCATCGTATAGTAATAATAATGGCGGACGAGCTCAAATTACAGTACCACAACGTCAAGTTCAAATTA
>JBHACK010000187.1:0-7799 GCA_041854545.1 Acinetobacter sp.
AGAGTCGATTTGTGAATAGTCTTTTGCTTCACCGCCGTAGTTTTTCGCACAGATTGTTGCGATTGCAGCAGTTAAAGTTGTTTTACCATGGTCAACGTGACCGATTGTACCTACGTTTACGTGTGGTTTGTTACGTTCAAACTTAGCCTTTGCCATTTTTGAGATTTCCTTTAAGGAGCTTATGAGTAAAAATTCACCCATAAGCTATTGATTTTAACTATAAGTTAGGACATGAATATTTAATGAAACATTAAATTATTCATCATCACCTTTCTTACCGCCAGCTTGGAATTTCGCAATGATGCCGTCTGCCACGTTGCGTGGAGTTTCTGCATATTTTAAGAATTCCATTGAGTATGTTGCACGACCTTGCGACATAGAACGCATTTGAGTTGCGTAACCAAACATCTCTGCTAACGGTACTTCAGCACGGATTGCTTTTGTTCCGCCAGGTAAGTCGTCCATACCTTGAACCATACCACGACGACGGTTTAAGTCACCCATGATATCGCCCATGTAATCTTCTGGAGTTTCTACTTCTACCTGCATGATTGGTTCAAGTAAAACTGGGTCAGCTTTCATGAAACCATCACGGAAGGCATAAGAACCTGCCATTTTGAATGATAATTCGTCAGAGTCAACGTCATGGTAAGAACCATCGAATAATGTCGCTTTGATACCCACAACTGGATAACCTGCTAATACACCATTCTTCATACGTTCTTGAATACCTTTGTCTACTGCACCGAAGAATTCTTTTGGTACTACACCACCAACAACTTCTTCAGCAAACTCGTATTCTTTACCTGTTTCATCAACATTGATTGGTTCTAAACGAACAAATACGTGACCGAATTTACCTTTACCACCCGTTTGACGTACGAATTTACCTTCTTGTTCAACAGTCTTACGAATTGTTTCACGGTATGCAACCATTGGCTTACCGATGTTCGCTTCAACACCGAACTCACGTTTCATACGGTCAACGATGATGTCTAAGTGTAATTCACCCATACCTGCAATAATCGTTTGACCAGATTCTTCATCTGTATAAACACGGAATGAAGGGTCTTCTTTCGCTAAACGACCTAAGGCAATAGACATCTTCTCTTGGTCAGCTTTAGTTTTTGGCTCAACCGCTAACTGGATTACTGGCTCTGGGAATTCCATACGCTCTAATGTAATGATGTTCTTTTCATCACATAATGTATCACCAGTCGTTACGTCTTTTAAGCCTACGCACGCTGCGATATCACCTGCACGGATTTCTTCGATATCTTCACGTTCGTTTGCGTGCATTTGTACGATACGACCAATACGCTCACGTTTAGATTTCACTGGGTTGTAAACAGAGTCACCTTGTTTAAGTACACCAGAGTAAACACGAACGAATGTTAAGTTACCTACGAACTTGTCGTTCATGATTTTGAATGCTAACGCTGAGAATGGTGCATCATCAGATGCTTCACGAGATGCTTCAGTCTCGTCTTTGTCATCTAACACGCCTTTGATTGCTTCAACATCGTTTGGTGCTGGTAAGAATTCAATCACAGCGTCCAACATACGTTGTACACCTTTGTTTTTGAATGCTGAACCACAAAGCATTGGTTGAATTTCTGATGCTAATGTACGAGTACGCAAACCTGCAATAATGTCTTCTTTTGATAAATCGCCATCATTTAAGTACTTGTCCATTAATTCTTCAGATGCTTCAGCAGCTGCTTCAACCATGTTCATACGCCATTCTTGAGCAGTATCTACTAAATCAGCTGGAATATCACCATATTCAAACTTCATACCTTGAGATGCTTCATCCCAGATAATTGATTTCATTTCGATTAAATCAACTACACCTGTGAATGTATCTTCAGCACCAACTGGTACAACGATTGGTACAGGGTTTGCACCTAAACGTGTTTTCATTTGCTCAACAACACGGAAGAAGTTTGCACCTGTACGGTCCATCTTGTTCACGAATGCTAAGCGTGGTACTTTATATTTGTTTGCTTGACGCCATACTGTTTCAGATTGCGGTTGTACGCCACCTACAGCACAGTAAACCATACAAGCACCATCAAGTACACGCATAGAACGTTCTACTTCAATGGTAAAGTCAACGTGTCCCGGAGTATCAATTACGTTGATACGGTGTTCTTGGAATTGGTTACCCATACCAGACCAGAAACAAGTTGTTGCAGCAGAAGTAATGGTAATACCACGTTCTTGCTCTTGTTCCATCCAGTCCATTGTTGCTGCACCGTCATGTACCTCACCAATTTTGTGAGAAACACCTGTGTAGAACAAAATACGTTCAGAAGTTGTTGTTTTACCTGCGTCAATGTGTGCAGAGATACCGATGTTACGGTAACGAGAAATTGGGGTTTTACGAGCCATTTTACATTCCTCAATTATGTTTCAGTTGTAATACGTTTCACATTTTACCCATGCTTTAAACGTTTAGTTTAACCGAATCTACGCATGGGTACTGTCCAAAAAGGATTGGTGAGTGTATTAGAAACGGTAATGTGAGAATGCCTTGTTGGCTTCAGCCATACGATGCACGTCTTCACGTTTTTTGATAGCTGCACCTTTGCCTTCAGCTGCATCTAACAACTCACCAGCAAGACGTAAAGCCATAGTTTTTTCAGAACGCTTGCTTGCAGCGTCTACTAACCAACGCATCGCTAAAGCAGTACGACGGGATGAGCGTACTTCCATAGGAACTTGATAAGTAGCACCACCTACACGGCGTGCTTTTACTTCCACAGTAGGGCGTACTTTTTCAAGTGTTGCTTCAAAGAATTCTACTGGGTCAACTTTATTTTTTTCTTGAACACGCTCTAAAGCACCATATACAATGCTTTCAGCGATTGATTTTTTACCATCTTTCATGACATGGTTCATGAATTTAGCGATAGTTTGGCTACCGAATTTAGGATCTGGAAGAATCTCACGGGCAGCTACGACGCGACGTCTTGGCATTTTTACACCTTAATAGTTATGACACTTCAGGATAATCCAACAGAAAGTACGAGTGTCGTGTACTTACGCTGGCCTTACTACGTCGCTTGATATTATTATCCAATATTTAAATGATTGAATCTGTCAAGCGATAGCAATTGATGACTTCATCTTAAGATTATTTCTTAGGACGTTTTGCACCATACTTAGAGCGTGATTGGTTACGGTCTTTTACACCTGCACAGTCTAATGAACCACGAACAGTGTGGTAACGTACACCTGGTAAGTCTTTTACACGACCACCACGGATAAGTACAACGCTGTGCTCTTGTAAGTTGTGCCCTTCACCACCGATATAGCTTGATACTTCAAAGCCTGAAGTTAAGCGTACACGGCACACTTTACGCATTGCAGAGTTTGGTTTTTTAGGTGTAGTTGTATATACACGAGTACATACACCACGGCGTTGTGGGCAAGCCTTCAACGCTGGAACTTTGGATTTTTCAACCAAAGTTGTACGACCCTTACGGATCAACTGATTTGTTGTTGCCATCTGGCAATTCTCCCGTTAATTTAGTTACCCCAAAAATCAAACTTTTGGGACACACTATTCTACCTTAAAAAGGTGAGTTTAAGCAAGTAGCTTTACAAGCTCTATCTGCTTAATCTCTTTTATTGTTTAATTTATAAACAATATTTTATGTATTTACTTGTCGTATTAATGCTCGAACAGCGGTCGCACTTTCGCATTGTAAGGCTTGTTTTGCCAATTCTTTACATTCTTTATAATTGAGTGTTCGAATTTGTGCTTTAACTAAAGGAATACGACTTGCCGACATACTAAGTTCATCTACCCCTAATCCAAGTAAAATTGGAACGGCTTGTCGTTCGCCTGCTAATTCGCCACAAATGCCAACCCATTTACCATGTGTATGTGCGGATTTTACGGTTTGGGCAATCAGTTGTAAGACACTTGGGTGTAAGCCATCGGCTTCTTTGGATAATTCTGGGTGTCCACGGTCAATCGCCATCACATATTGTGTTAAGTCATTGGTACCAATGCTAAAGAAATCAACTTCTTTTGCTAAAATCGGTGCCATCATGACTGCTGATGGGACTTCTATCATAATTCCGACTTGTAGGTCTTTGCGTTGTCCTGCAAATTCGTCATTGATTAATTGTGTTAAAATGGCATTTGCTTCTCGCCATTCTTCTACACGTCCGACCATTGGGAACATAATGCGTAATGGGCGACCATCTGCTGATTTTAATAACGCTCGTAATTGTTGGCGTAATAATTCAGGTTGTCTTAGCGTTAAGCGAATGCCACGCACGCCTAAAAATGGGTTTTCTTCTGCTGGAATTGGTAAGTAAGGTAAAGGTTTATCTCCCCCAACATCTAAGGTTCGAACGACCAATGGTCGCCCTTCAAGTGCATCAAAGACAATACGATAATCTTTTTCTTGTACATCTTCACATGGTGCAGATGAATGCGACATAAACACCAATTCTGTGCGTAATAAGCCAACCGCTTCCGCTCCTTTTTGTACGGCTTTTTCTGCATCATGAACATTGCCTAAATTTACTGCAATTTCAATATGATGGTGGTCTGTTGTCATGGCAGGTTGTTGGCAATGTTGTTCCGCATCTTGTTGGCGTTGTTGAGCCAGTTGTTGCTCTTGTACAGCTTGATTTACACGTTCAAGATTTGGATTGATGATAAATTCACCTGATTCACCATCAAGTAAAACTAAGGTTTGTGATGCAAGATGTAAAATCGCTTCACCTGCTCCCACAATCGCTGGAATCCCCAATGCTCGTGCAACAATCGCACTATGTGAGCTTGCTCCCCCTACTGCTGTTAAAATTCCTGCCACTCGCTCTTTATCTAACTGGGCAACATCACTTGGCATTAAATCATGTTTAATTAAAATATAAGGTTCGCTTGGTTCAATGAGCGAAGTTTCTCCACATAAAACCGCTAATACACGGCGACCAATATCACGCAAATCGGCTGCACGTTCTGCCAATAATGTATTGTTGAGATTTTCTTGGACATTGGCAAGTTGTTCAATGTGTTGATTCCATGCAAATGGTGCAGAAAGCCCTTGTTTAATCAACTGCTCAACAGGTTGGATTAATTCTACATCATCTAACATCGCTAAATGTGCTGAAAAAATTTGGGCAATCGATGCGGTTTTTGCTTGATGAACCACTTGATTTAATTGCTCTTTTACGCTTGCAATCGCAAAATGTAATTGTTGCGTTTCATGTGTTACCGATTGAGCAAATTGTTCATAATGAAATTGTTGTTCTTTTACAATATGTGCTTGTGCAACCGCCAAGCCTACAGATGCAGGCACCGCAAAATAACTGGTATCATCCACAAATGTTGGTTGTACTGTTTGCAAAGTTAAAATTGATGGGCTTGGTGTTGTTGTTTGTTCTGTGATGGCTTCAACTTCTTCCCCCAATCCATCTTTTACGGCTTGAATCACAGTATCCAGTTGTTGTTCAGCTTCAGAATTTGGCTCGACAATAAAGGTCAGCGTTTGTCCACGCACCGCTCCAAGCGATAATAATTTCGTTAAACTTTTTGCTGAAACATATTCACCCTGCTCTACACAAACCTTGATTTCCCCTTTAAATTGTTGGCAAATTTGGCTTAATGCGGTTGCAGGACGTGCGTGCAATCCATGTGCATTGGCTAAAACTACGGTTTGTTGCGTCCAATTTGGAATACGCTCTGCACCTAATTGTTCTGCTAATGTTTGGCTTGATGAAGTATCTAAATGATGTTGTAATAGAATATCCATTACATAAGAAAGTTTTGTTAAATCAATCGTTTGATTACTTGCAATACAGACAAGCGTTTTTAAAGAAGATGATTGAAATTCAATGGCATTTTTTAAGGTTAAAATACAAATTGCCGATTGTTGAACCGCTTGATGTCCTGTAATACACCAAACACCATCTTGTAATGATACAGCTTGATTAGGATTTAAACTCGATAAAAACCCTGTGCCAACCAGTTGATATTGTTTTAAAACTTGTGTTGCTTGATAAAAAACATCATCAATATCGACAGCAATCACATCATTTAACAGTAGTTTTTCATGTAAATATAATTGATGTTGTGTGGTTGGATTTAAAATCTCTAAGAGTTGTTCTGCTGTTTCGACTTGGCGGATTTTATCTTCAACATTCTCACTTAATGCTCGAGTAAGTTGCTGTAAAATTTGCAAATGTTCATCAGACTTCGCTGAAATCACAACCGCCAAATAAATGGTATGTTGTCCGTCCCACACCACACCATTTGAAAAATGAACTAAACGTACACCTGTTTGTAAAATAGCTTGGCGAGATTCTGGCGTTCCATGTGGAATCGCAATGCCTTGCCCCAAATACGTTGCACTTTGTTGCTCTCGTTGCTGTAATCCTGTTAGATAGTCCGCCGTGGTTAATCCGTCTTGTACCAAAATATCCGTTAAACGGCGTAACGCATCTGCTTTATCGGTCGCATTTTGATTTAAATAAACGTGTTCAGAGCTTAGCTTCATCATGTAAAAGAAACCATTAAAAAAGAATTAAAAAATGGCGTTATTTTACATGATTTTTTATGTTGAATGGACAAAACTTGTGTATGTTGTTGTAAAAATAAAAAAGCACTTAATTTAAATATAAGGGGAATCATTAGAGTGTCATATCAAGACCCTATTCCCCTTATCATCATTATAAGCAACGATAATTTACCAATAATAAAGTGCTTGGTTGAGCTTCTAAAGATTGTCGTGTCGCATAGCCTTCGCTGTGATATAAATCAGGTGTATTTGATAGCGAGAATGACATACGTGTATCTTTTTTCATCGACACACCATACGCAGGTTGTTGTATTTGTTTAGGATTAATAATTTCTTGTTGTGCTAAAATCTCAATTTTATATTGCTTTTGGCTACCTAAAACTTGCTGACAGGCTTGCTGTAATTTTGCTTGATTGATTTGACCTTGACGTGCAGACATCGTGTAAGATAAAATGGCAGATTGAGCATCTTTACTTTGTACTTGATAACCTGAAACTCCATTGTACACTTGAGCCGTTGATTGACAGCCTGCTAAAGTGAGTATACACAGACTGGTAATCACACTTAAAGATAATAATTTCATTGATTTACTCTCCTATTGATAATGAAATATTGCTGGATACACAAAAACCGCCCCAATCACTTGGGACGGTTTTTGCCTAAATAGATAACATTAAGACGCTTGAACAGCTTTTAATAATTCAGCTTGGCGGTCTTTTAATGCTTTCGGTAAACGCTCACCTAATTTATCGAATAATTCGGTATGGCTTTCAATTTCTTTTACCCACAAGTCTTTATCTTGTGATGTTACTTGAACAAATTGTTCTTTCGTGAAATCTGAACCTGTCCAATTTAAATCTTCATACTCTGGAACGTAACCGATTGGTGTTTCAACCGCATGAGCTTGGTCTTTACAACGATTGATAATCCACTCAAGCACACGCATATTTTGACCAAAGCCTGGCCATACAAAGTTGCCTTCAGCATCACGGCGGAACCAGTTTACATTAAAGATTTTTGGTAAACGATTGCCATTTTCTTCAGCAACTTTCGCTACTTTTTCACCCATCACTAACCAATGGTTAAAGTAGTCTGCCATGTTATAGCCTGTAAATGGTAACATTGCAAATGGGTCACGGCGTACAACACCTTGCTGACCAACTGCTGCTGCAGTTGTTTCAGAACCCATTGTAGCAGCTTTATAAACACCATCTACCCAGTCAAATGCTTCTGAAATTAATGGGACCGTATCGGCAC
>JBHACK010000188.1:0-6541 GCA_041854545.1 Acinetobacter sp.
CCTATGGAACATAAAGATGTTCACCGTTTAATCTACGATATTATGAACGATAAACAACGTCGTGATTATGAAGAATTATTAGAAACGGACTTTTCGTTTGAAGTTCCGGGCGTTGCTCGTTTCCGTGTAAACGCATTTAACCAAAACCGTGGTGCAGGTGCCGTATTCCGTACCATTCCATCAAAAGTATTAACGATGGAACAATTAGGCTTAACGCCAATTTTTAAAACCATTGCAGAATATCCTCGTGGTATTGTGTTGGTTACAGGTCCAACAGGTTCGGGTAAATCAACTACATTGGCGGCGATGTTAGACTATATCAATGAAAACCGTCATGACCATATTTTAACCATTGAAGACCCAATCGAATTTGTACACACATCAAAAAAATGCTTGGTCAACCAGCGTGAAGTTCACCGTGATACGCATGGCTTTAATGAAGCCTTACGTTCAGCGTTGCGTGAAGACCCTGATATTATTCTTGTAGGTGAGATGCGTGACTTAGAAACCATTCGTTTGGCATTAACTGCAGCGGAAACAGGGCACTTAGTGTTTGGTACTCTTCACACCACATCTGCAGCAAAAACCATTGACCGTGTAGTGGACGTATTCCCTGCAGAAGAAAAAGACATGGTGCGTGCGATGTTGTCAGAATCATTACAAGCGGTGATTTCGCAAACCTTGTTGAAAAAAATTGGCGGTGGTCGTGTGGCAGCTCACGAAATTATGATTGGAGTTCCTGCGATTCGTAACTTGATTCGTGAAAACAAAGTCGCTCAAATGTACTCTGCGATTCAAACAGGGGCAAACTATGGTATGACCACGCTTGACCAAAGTTTGAAAAATCTTGTGGCAAAAGGGGTGATTTCTAAAGAATCTGCACGTGCAGCCGCAAAACAACCTGAAGCATTTGTCTAATATTTAGCTTAATGTGAGTTAGATTATAATCGCTAATCATACGTAGGTTGGTGTTGAGCGATAGCGAAACCCAACTTCATAAAATTAATTGGTTATCATTAAAATGATACCAAACTCATGTTAAGTTTAGATATAGGTTATAGAATCAACATCTTTTTAGGTGTTGATTTTTTCTTTCTAAATTCTCTAGCCATAAAAAAAGCCATCTTACGATGGCTTTTGCATAATGCAAAAAAATGATGACTTATGGTTGTTGTTCATCATCTTGGGTGTCAAATTTTGGTTGTTCAGCGTCATATCCGCCTTGTTGTACACCACCAAAACCGCCTTGACCGCCAAATCCTTGACCACCAAAGCCACCTTGTGGAGCACCAAAACCACCTTGAGCACCGAAACCGCCTTGGCTAGCAAAACCTTGACCAGCAAAACCACCTTGTGGGGCACCAAAACCACCTTGTGGAGCACCGAAACCGCTTTGCGGAGCACCAAAACCACCTTGTGGAGCACCAAAACCTGCTTGTCCTGCTGGAGCACCTGCTGGGCGTGGGTTACGAGCTGGGACAACTGTTGAAATTGCGTGTTTGTAAACCATTTGGCTTACTGTATTTTTTAATAAAACCACATATTGGTCAAAAGATTCAATATGACCTTGTAATTTAATACCGTTTACTAAAAAGATCGAAACAGGAATACGTTCTTTGCGTAAAGAATTCAAGAACGGATCTTGTAAGGTTTGACCTTTAGACATCATTATTACTCCAAAAACATTTAGAATTAAAACCTACCATCATTGTTCATTCAACGTTATAAAAGGTAGTTGCTAAATTGTGCTTGATTTATAACAATTTAGCAAGTGTTGAATTGCATTTTTTGCACTATCAAATGTGTAAAAGGGGTGTTCTTTTTGCAAAGAACGCAACCAAGTATATTGTCTTTTGGCAAGTTGGCGTGTTGCAAATAAGGCTTTATCTTGCATTTCTTGTTCAGAAATTAGCCCTAACTCATTGTTTTTTAAATAGTCTAAAACTTGGCGATAACCTACGCATCGCATAGAAGGTAAATCATCATCAAGATTGTATTTTTCAATTAAATTTTTAACTTCATCTAAAAAACCCATTTCCCACATTTGTTGTAAACGTAGGGCAATGCGTTGGTGTAATTCTGCTCGGTCAGGCATTAAAGCGTAATTATGGAAGTTGTAACGATAGCCATCAGGTTTTTGTTGTTCGGCTTGTAATTTGCTAATCGGTTGCCCTGTAATGCGATAGACTTCTAAGGCTCGTATCATGCGTTGGCGGTCGCTGACTTGGAATTTTTGGGCAAAAATTGGGTCAATTTGGCATAGTTCATCATAAATAGATTGCCAGCCGTGTTGTTCGGCTTGTCGTTCGATTTCTGCTCGGATTTCTGCATTTGCACTAGGTAGATGTCCTGATAAGCCTTCTAGTAAGGCTTTAAAATACATCATGGTTCCGCCCACTAAAATGGGAATATTGCCCCGTTGATGAATCTCATCAATCAGTCGTTCTGCATCGATTACAAAATCACCTGCCGAATAGGTTTCAAGCGGTGAAATAATGTCAATCAGAAAATGGGGATATTGTGCTTGTTCGGCTTTGCTTGGTTTTGCGGTGCCAATGTCCATATCTCGATAGACTAAGGCAGAATCAACGGAAATAAGTTCAAATCCGCCTTGTTCATATAAGGCACACGCTAAGGCAGTTTTTCCGCTCGCCGTTGGCCCCATTAGGTTAATGACTGGTAAAGTATTCAACTTATTCACCCCGTGCAAAGAGTTTATCTAATTGTGCTAAAGGAAAGGCTCGCCATGTTGGTCGTCCATGATTGCATTGGCTAGCAAATTCGGTTTGTTCCATTTGGCGTAATAACGCATTCATTTCGGATAAACTAAGTTGGCGATTGGCTCGGACTGCTCCATGACACGCCATACCTGCCAAGACTTTATCTCGATGATGAATGAGAGCTAAGGCATCATCATTTGGGTCTAAATCGTCCAATAATTCAGGAATCAAGCGTTCTAAATCGGCTTTTTGTAAAATAGCAGGTACGCCACGCACCACCACTTGTTGTTCACCATAGACATCAATTTCTAAGCCTAAGCGTTGTAAATTGGCTTTTAATTCGTCCACACGATAGCATTGCTGTTGGGTAACATCCACTAATTTGGGCAAGAGTAATTGTTGTGAAACCCAAAATTCTGGTTTATCCCATGCAGATTTCATTTGTTGTAAGACGATGCGTTCATGTGCGGCGTGCATATCGACAATAATCAAGCCTTCTGTATTTTGAGCTAAAATATAGACTCCGTGAAGTTGAGCGATTGCAATGCCTAACGGATATTCATCAATTTGTTGTGATGGTGCTGTTTCAATGCTTGTATCTTTAGATGGTTTACTGGTTTCTTGCGGTTCGGAACGTAATGGAGCAAGATAACGTTGTACCGCATCTAAATTGACTTGCCCTGTACTGCTTGGTCGAGTTTGATACTGCACATTTGTTGGCGATGTATTGTACGTTTGACCTTGGTTTTGATGAGTATCAGGTATCGTATGTAAACTAAATTGCTGTTGAATTTGTGGGGTTGGAATCGGTTCAACGGCTTTGACTGCTTGACTTAAATCTGCTTGGGCGGTTTGAAATTGGCTTAGGGTTTGTTTGGCATAATGACGTACAAATTCATGTACTTCACGTCCATTTAATAAGCGAATTTCATGTTTTGTAGGGTGTACATTGACATCAATTTGTTCGGGTTCTAACTCTAAAAACAGTAAATAACAAGGATATTGATGACCATGTAAAATGCCTTCATACGCCATTTTTAAGGCATGAGCAATGGTTTTATCTCGCACTACACGCCCATTGACATAAATATATTGTAAATCGGCTTGCTGTCGTGGTTCTGATGGATGTCCTAGCCAACCTGATAATCGCATGGCAATGCTTTCCGCATTCAGCCAATAGGCATTATCGGTAAATTTTCGTCCTAATAATTGTTGTACACGTTGAAAACGCAATTCGCCACTATCTGCAATCGGCAAATTTAAACGAATTTTGTCTTGATGTTCTAAGGTAAATTGTATGTCAAAATGCGTTAAGGCTAAACGTCTAACAATTTCTTCAATATGTCCAAATTCGGTATGCGGTTTCTTTAAAAATTTACGCCGTGCAGGCACATTAAAAAATAAATCTTGTACACGGACGTGTGTGCCTTTACTGCTGGCAACGGTTTGCACTTGTTGATGGTCAAATGCTGTGCCATTGACTTCAATTTTATAACCAATACCTGAATCATCTTGGCTACTAATCAACGTTAAACGAGACACGGCGGCAATCGATGCCAACGCTTCACCACGAAAGCCTAAACTTACAATCGAATGTAAATCATCAGCCGTTTGGATTTTACTGGTTGCATGACGCATCACTGCTAAAGGCAAATCTTCTGGGTGAATACCATTGCCATTGTCAATAATTTCAATCAGGGTACTTCCGCCATTTTCAACCCGAATCATTAACGATGTTGCACCTGCATCAATCGCATTTTCTAACAATTCTTTGACCACAGATGCAGGGCGTTCAATCACTTCTCCTGCAGAAATTTGGTTCGCTAATGCAGGCGATAAGGTATGGATTCGAGCGGACATCATGAAATCATTTATCCTAAAAATTAAGTTTAATGGTATATTACAAGGTCTTACCGTTACTATCGATATTCTTCAATCCATGATGAAAGTTGAGCTTGCTGTAAAGATTGAGCCATTTCTTGATGGTTGATGGTGAGTGTCGCTTTCCGTACATCATCATCATTTTTTTCAAGGTGAATAATGATGTCTGCTGGCGGAATTTCATCTCCCCCTTTAGACGGCCATTCAAATAAAAATAAGGCATCTGTAATATCTAAATAATCACGAATCCCCATCAACTCTAACTCGTAAGGGTCTTGTAAACGATATAAATCAAAATGAAAAACTAATTTGCCATAAATGGTATAAGGTTCAACCAGCGTGTAGGTTGGACTTTTTACTGCTCCTTGATGTCCAAACGCTTGTAAATAATAACGTGTAAAAGTCGTCTTTCCTGCCCCTAAATCGCCAACCAAATAAATGACTCCCTTTTTGATATGTTTGGCTAACATTTGGGCAAGGCGTTGTGTATCTTCTTCAGTCTTTAAGATAAAGTTTAAGTAAGTCATTTTAAATCGTATCAAAAAATATAATCCTTTATCATACTATACATTTTGCAACTTTGACTAACAAATGAATATTTTTTATGCGAACATTCGGTTTTTAACGGATTTATCATCTCGCCTGTGTCGATTTTAAGGTAAACTAGCCATTAAGATTGACCCTTTTAGGAATGCACGATGAATCAATATGATTATCAAGTCGATACCTTAGCAATTCGCACAGGACATACTCGCACCTTTGAAGGTGAGCATAGCGAACCGATTTTTTTAACATCTTCCTTTGTCTATAAAAATGCGGCTGAAGCAGCAGCAAAATTTTCAGGCGAAGAAAAAGGCAATATTTATTCACGTTATACCAATCCAACCGTTTCTGCCTTTGAAGAGCGTTTAGCTCAAATGGAAGGGGCGGAACGTGCGGTTGCAACCAGTTCAGGCATGGCAGCGATTGCATCCGTTCTATTGGGCTACCTAAAAGCAGGCGACCATATTGTTTGCTCTCGCTCAATGTTTGGGACAACCGTTGCACTGTTTGAAAAAAATATTGTTAAATTTGACATTGGCGTTACTTTTGTCGATTTAACCGATTTAAATGCGTGGCAACAAGCAGTACAACCAAATACCAAATTATTTTTCTTAGAAAATCCATCAAATCCACTTTCTGAAGTGGTTGATATTTCGGCACTTGCTGAAATTGCTCACCGTCAAGGGGCATTATTAGCAGTTGATAATAGTTTGTGTACACCCATTTTACAAAAACCATTACAATTAGGAGCGGATTTAGTCGTTTATTCTGCAACCAAATATATTGATGGTCAAGGACGTGCTTTAGGCGGTGCGGTTGTGGGTAAACACGATTTATTAGAAGGGGCATACAACATTTTACGCACCTTCGGCACAACCATGAGCCCATTTAACGCATGGATTTTCCTAAAAGGTTTAGAAACCTTAAAATTACGTATGCACGCTCACTCTGCCAATGCTCAAAAATTAGCAGAATGGTTACAAACCCACCCGAAAGTGAATAAAGTTTTTTATGCTGGCTTACCTGAACACAAAGGACATGAATTGATTAAAAAACAACAATCAGGCTTTGGCGGAATTGTTGCATTTGAAATCAAAGGCGGACGTGAGCAAGCATGGCACGTGATTGATAATACACAATTCTTATCGATTACTGCAAACTTAGGCGATATTAAATCAACCATTACCCACCCTGCAACCACAACGCACGGCAAACTATCTCCTGAAGCGAAAGTCAAAGCAGGCATTAGTGAAGGCTTAATCCGTGTTTCTGTCGGTTTAGAAGATGTTGATGACATTATTGCTGATTTAAAACGTGGTTTGGATTTAATCTAACGTATTTCAATAAATTTTTCTTGGAGAATACACAATGAACATTAATATGTTAATGCAACAGGC
>JBHACK010000189.1:0-3236 GCA_041854545.1 Acinetobacter sp.
CCATTAAAGCCGTCACCATGCGGTTTTTTACGAGCACTTCGCACTACCAGACATTGACTGTATGTTTCGCTTATTTTTAATATGATGGAAGATAATGCAAAATTTTATAAAAATAGATGGCTCTTTAGGAGAAGGGGGCGGACAAGTATTACGCACTGCCTTAAGTTTATCAATAATCACCAATACCCCTATTCATTTATACAATATCCGAGCAGGTCGTAAAAAAACAGGGCTAATGCGACAGCACTTAGTTTGTGTGCAATCATCTGCACGCCTAGCCAATGCAGATGTAGAAGGGGCGAGTTTAGGCAGTCAAGAGATTATTTTCCGCCCACAGCAAGCACAAGCAGGGCATTACGAATTTAATATTGGTTCGGCTGGCAGTACTTTTTTAGTCTTGCAAACCTTATTGCCTGCGTTGATGTTACAAGATTCGCCATCGACATTAATCATTTCAGGCGGAACGCATAATCCGCTTGCTCCAACGGCTGAATTTATTGAGCGGTCATTTTTTCCAATGTTGGCACATTTAGGAATTGATGTGCAATTACAGCTCAAACAAGCAGGTTTTGCCCCTGTAGGCGGGGGACAAATTGAAGTCCAGATTCAGCCATGGCAACAACGACAAGCCCTAAATTTAGTTGAGCGTGGTGAAATTCAAGCCATTAATGCGTATGCAGGCTGTCTAAATTTAGATGATAAGATTGCAATGCGTGAGCTAGCTGTGTTAAAGCAAAAGTTAGCATTAAATGAAAATCGTTTATATCACTTAAATGGCATTAGTCAAGGAAATCATGTCTTTGTAGAAGTTAAAACCGAACAACATAGCCAAGTTTTTACTGCTTTAGGTGAATTTAAAAAGAGTGCAGAACTGATTGCAAGGCAGTTAGCAAACCGTGTACTGGATTATGTACAGAGTGGAGCGGTGGCAGATGAATATTTGACCGACCAATTATTATTACCGCTGGCGTTAGGCAAAGGCGGAATGTTTACCGCTCAAATGATAAGCGAACATACACGCACTCAAGCACAGATGATTCAACGCTTTTTAGATGTGAAAATTGAATTTGTACCGTTAAATAAGATTTGGCAAGTTCACGTTATCGTATAAAAAACACCCTAGATAGGGTGTTTGATGATAAAGATGTGATTATGGCGTTTCTTCGCTGATGGGTTCTTCCATCGTGCTGTCTGTACTATCTTCAGTCGGTTCATCTTCAATCGGAACATCTTCAATAAAGGCATCGTCCATCGATTTACCTTGTTTTTCTGCAATTTCAAATTTTTTCACTTGTAAATACATATCACGAATGGCAGCGTACTGGTCTTCAGGTAAACCTTGCTCAAGAGATAATAAATTAGTTCTACGGTCAATAGCAGTAATACCTGTCATTGCCCAATCTGCGACTTTATCATCTTGTAAAATATAGTTTTTTGCATTGGCTTGCCAATCGACCGCAATCCCCACACTATCTCGAATGGTGCTAGGGCCAATAATCGGCAACATCAAATATGCACCACTTGGCACGCCATAATAGCCTAAGGTTGAGCCAAAACTTTCTTCTTGCGATTCTAAACCGATACGGCTCGCAGGGTCAGCAAAACCTAAACTGGTGAGCGTATTGATACTAAATCGTCCTAAAGTTTTGACGGCTCGTGTAGGTTTTCCTTGAGCCAGTTGATTGACGGCATTCCACGGTTCAGCAAAATTTTTACGAAATGCACGATAAGACCCACGCACATCTTCAGGAATTTTTTGTTGATATTGAATGGCAATCGGCTTGGCAATATAACGGTCTAAGGTACTATTAAAGCTAAAAATTTTTCGATTAATTGGCTCAAATGGGTCTTTGACATTGGCAGGTTGCTCTGCTTGGGCATCAACCGTAAAATTTTTTAGGGTAAAATAGCGGGGTTGTGTTGGTTGAGTTTCAGCCCAAACCGAACCACTCACCAAACTGAATGCTATCACAGAGAACGAGAAAAAACGCATCATGATTCAACAAATTTTAATAAGATGATTGCGTTTATTATAATCCGAAATTTAAGTGTTGTTGAATGCTTTTTATTGCTAAGTGTAACCGAGTTTCAATATTACCACACATCTCAATATAAGGCAGTTGATGTCGTTCTAAATATAATTTAAAAAAATCATACACTTCCTGTCGTTCATTTGGTTTATCACGCAAATCATCGGCTTGCCACGGTACATCAATATCGGTAAAGAAAATTAAATCATAATGATGATGTTGAATGCTCTGTTCAATTTCCGCAGGACATTGTCCATAATATAAATAACTATACACCATCAACTCAAAAAGCGTGGTATCACAAAATAAAATACCATTGGCTTGCGTAGTTTTAAGATTTTCATCATCGATTTGACCTTGAGCAATCGGCAATAAATCGTCCCAAGTGCAAGTTTGTCGTTGAGTGTCCCATTTTTCTTGTAAATAGGTTCGCATATATTCAGCGACCCAAACGGTATTAAAATGTTCAGCGAGTTTTTGGCAAAGCGTTGTTTTACCTGTACATTCTGCACCAATTAAAGCGACTTTTAAGATTGTACTGGGCTGTTGTTGCAATGTTGTTGTAACCATAACCGTTTCCATGCAAAATAAGCAAAAATGGCAATCAAGGTAAAGACGATATATTGAACCGCAGTAAAGGCAAGCCCTTTAGCAAAATACAAGGGAATCGAAATAGTATCGGCAATAATCCACACAATCCAATGTTCAATTTTACGCCGTGCCATCAACCACATGGCGACTAAAAATAACCCTGTGGTTAGCATATCGGTATAATCTAACCAAGTAAAATGATGAAATCCTAAGTTAATATTCTGCCATGAAAATTGATTATTAATGAAAGGTTTAAAATAATAGATAAGACCGACCAACACAAAACTAAGACTGGCTAACATACTGGAAATCTTATAATCTTGAACCGTCATACGACTAATTTGGATTTGAAAATCTTGTGAATGTTTTGACCAATGAATCCAACCGTAAATACTCACCACAGAATAATAAGCATTGATTAACATATCACCAAAAAGTTGCCATTGCCAAAGCAAATAAACAAAAATACTGGTGCTGATAAGTCCGATTGGATATGCCAACACATTGCCCCGTTTGGCTAAAAGTACGCTGATAATGCCACAAACGACCGCAATCAATTCTAAAGCAATCGATAAAGGCGGATAAGTGCTATATTGTTGAAAAAGCCAAGAAAAC
>JBHACK010000190.1:0-9189 GCA_041854545.1 Acinetobacter sp.
CGTTAAATGCGGATATTCTTTTTCTTTTAAAGAAACGTGCTGATGTTCAGGCTGACGGCGAGCTTCTACAAAACGTTGCCCTTCTTGGAAAGTATCACCATTGGTTGATAACACTTCAATTTGTTGGTCGCCATCTAAATCTGCAATTTCAATGATAGAGACGTCAAAAGTACCACCACCTAAGTCATAAACTGCGACTTTGCGGTCTCCTTCTTTTTTATCCATACCAAACGCAAGTGCAGCAGCCGTTGGTTCGTTGATGATACGTTTAACATCTAAACCAGCGATTTTACCTGCATCTTTAGTTGCTTGACGTTGAGCATCGTTAAAGTACGCAGGTACAGTAATAACCGCTTCAGTAACCGTTTCACCTAAATAATCTTCCGCTGTTTTCTTCATTTTTTTCAAGACTTCAGCAGAGATTTGTTGTGGTGCAAGTTTTTTCTCGTTTACTTCGACCCACGCATCACCATTGTCTGCACGGATAATTTTGTATGGTACTAAACCGATGTCTTTTTGTACTGCTTGGTCTTCATAACGGCGACCGATTAAACGCTTAATTGCGAATAACGTATTTTTAGGGTTGGTTACTGCTTGACGTTTTGCAGATTGACCGACTAACGTTTCACCATCTTTATACGCAATGATTGATGGCGTAGTACGCGCCCCTTCAGCATTTTCAATCACTTTGACTTTGTCGCCTTCAAGGACAGACACGCAAGAGTTTGTTGTACCTAAGTCAATACCAATAATTTTAGCCATGATAATTTTACCTTTTAAATTTCAAAATGTTTGTTTCGATGTTATCTATATAAGTATGTTTCAAAAAAATTCAAGTTTAATTTACAACTTTTTTAAAAATATTTTTTGAAAATACCTATAAATTCAAAAAACTAGGGTGCTGTTATGCCCCAACCATCACCATTGCAGGGCGTAATAAGCGACCATTTAAGGTATAGCCTTTTTTGTAAAACGGTGCCAATTTCATTGGCTTTTGCATTTGGGTCAATGCCGACTGCTTGATGGAAATCAGCATTAAAGCCATTTGCCGTATCAACCACGACAACACCAAATTTCTCTAATGTCGTCAGCAATGATTTTAAGGTTAATTGAATGCCTTCATCTTCACCAACTGCTTGTAAGGCACGCTCTAAATTATCCACCGTGTCTAGCAATTCTTTTGCAAATTTTTCTAAAACGGCATCTTTATGCTTTTCCGATTCACGTTGAATACGTTCAACGCTTTTTTGAGCTTCATAGACCGCATTTGCTGTGCGTGCTTTTTCCAATTTTAAATCGTCGTTAAGTTGAGCAATTTTTGCCTGTAAACTTTCAATGCTTTCTTCGGCAACTTCAACCTGTTCACTTGCATTTTGCTCAAGTGTTTCTTCAGTTTGTGCTGTGGTGTTTTGCTCTTGCTCGTTCGCCATGTTGGCTCTCCGTTTAAAAAAACTAAACATATACAGTCCTTTAGACTTCTTCATCAAGTTAAAAAAATGGCTAACTTGACATCAGAACTGCCATGAAATGTGAATCTTAATTAAATAAATTAGGGTGTTTATTAAAATATCAAGGGCAATGGAGAAGAAAAAAATCCATCTTTTTGGGGAAAATGAAAGTGAACAAGAAATAAACGTGATGTCCTTCGCATTTTTTTTATTGGCAAAAACGATGGCTAAAAAATGTCATACGATGGAACAACAAATAAAATGATTTGTTTTGCGATTATTCTCACAAAAATGATGAAAAAACGAATGTCAATATGTAGTTTTGTAAATTTTGTAAAATACATGTTGCAAAAAAAATGCGATGATTTATATTCAACTCAACAGATAGACATTCCTAAGTGGGGGATTTTAAAATGAAAGGTCAAGTAGTTGCATTTTCTTTAAGTCAAGGTGTAGGCAAAATTGTTACATCAACAAACAAAGAAGTTCTTTTCTCATTTGCACAATGGATGAGCAATGATTTACCAAAAATTGGTCAAGATGTAGATTTCGACCTTAACCAACATGGTCATGCAGTGATGGTTACAAGTATGGTTCGTAATGCTTGGTCATTAGAGTTAGTAGGCTAATTTTAAAGATTTCTTTTTTCTCTTAACTTACATGCAATTTTTTTAAGAGAAGAATAAAGATTTGGAATGTTCACCTACTACAATGAACCTTACCCCCAAAATCCCTTTGAGATGACAAAGGGATTTTTTTGTACTATCATAAAAGCAAAGAAAATCGTTGGAGTAAATGATGACGCATTATATTGTTAAAATTGGTGAATCGATTGAAGAACATAATTTTGCCACTTTACAAGAAGGGCAACGTTTTGTAGAAGCTCGCCGTCAGCCTGAACATCAGCACGTTTCTTTAAAAGAAAAAGAATATCCGCATTTAACGCATGGCTCAACGTGGCACGTGAGCAATATTACAGGGATTGGGCATTGGACAGATTGGCATCGAGAATCATCACTTGATGGCGATTGATTGAAAAATCTTAAGTAAAAAAATGGGCGATATATTCGCCCATTTTCTCGCTAAGGAGTTAGCTCAATCATATCAATGGTTGGCGGTGTGCAGAATCGAAATGGAATGCCGACCATGCCTGTGCCAACGGTAATAAATAAATCAGTATGTTGATGGCGATACCAACCTGCAACATGACCACAAATCGACATTTTGCGTAAATAATATTCAGTAATCCACGGTAAAGCCACTTGTCCGCCATGCGTATGCCCTGATAACATCAGCGTTTGTTGTTGTAAATCGGGTACCATTTCCGCAGTATCAGGATTGTGTGAAAGTAATAAATAAGGTTTATCTTTTGGACATTGCGTTAAAATGTCTAAATCTGCACGCCCTGCCCATAAATCGCCAATGCCCACTAAATAAAAGCTACCATAGTCAATAATACAGCCTTCAATATCGTAAATATCGGCATCTTGTAAGCCTTCAAGTAAAGTTTCACGGATTGGAGGCCCTGGTAATTGTTCGTCATGATTCCCTAAAACAGAAAATACAGGAGCATCAATATATTTCAGAATGTGTAAGTCTTCTTTTAAATTGCTAGATGGTTCGTATGTCCAGTCTCCGCCAATCAAGACAACATCAGGTTTAGCTCGGTTGATTTGTTCTACAATATTATACAGTTGTCTTGGGTGTCCTGAAAAAAGTCCGATATGTAAATCAGAGAGAAATGCAATACGGATAGGTGAACTGCCTTTAGGTAAAAAACCTGCTCGAGTATGATATTTGACTTTTAAAATTTGTGGTTCAACAAAACGTGCATATAAACAGCACATGACCAAAGCAACACCAATAATGCCAAGCTCAAGGCGAATTTGTACGCTAATGAGTAAATAAATGAGTAATGCTAAAATGGGTAATAATAGATAGGGTAAATACCATGCCAATAAATGACTAAAGGATTTCCATGGTTGAACGGTTTCTGTTTGGGCTTGATGTCGCCATGCTTGAAAGACCGCCCACAATAAAATCACCACAAAACTAATATAAAAGGCATTAATCATTAAAAGAACTCAAGTTTATCTTCAATCGACAAAATATTATACTAGGAAACTTTATGCTCTTGGCAATTATTCTCTTATGCTTTGTTTGTTTATTGAATCTCCTGCTTATTTTTTACGCTTTAGTGGCATTGTTTTATGCTTAATATTGGGAGCGTGTAGCACTTTACCCCCACAATCTACGCCAACACCGTCCTATCACCCAACCGAATGGGCAAAAACTAGCACATTAGCACAACGCCTTGCCCCTTTACGTCAGCAATATCCAAACTTAACAGGCTATCATGTTTTAACCAATCCTGAAGATGCGTTAGGGGCTCGTTTGACCTTAATTGCTCAAGCGGAAAAAACCATTGATATTCAATATTATATTTGGGAAAATGATGCCGTTGGTGCGTGGGTATTTCATGCACTTTTAGAGTCGGCACGGCGTGGCGTAAAAGTCCGTATTTTTGTAGATGATAATAATGCTCAAGCCATTGAAGGGATTTTATTGGCATTGTCGCAACATCAAAATATTGAAGTAAAATTATTTAATCCATACCGTTTCCGTAAATATCGAGCAGTAGATATGCTATTAGATACCAAACGTATTAACCGCCGTATGCACAATAAAAGTTTAATTGTAGATGGTGAACTTAGTATTATTGGCGGACGGAATATCGGCAACCAATATTTTAATGTGAGCCAAGAATTTCAATTTGCCGATATTGATGTATTATTGGCAGGACAAGGCAATGATGAAGTGCAACAAGCCTTTGATGAATATTGGAATCATGCCTATGCCTATCCGATACAACAGATTGTAAACCCACGCCATCATGGTTTACGCTATGATGAAGTGAAACGCCAATTACAACAACATTATGCCAATGTTTATCACCCTGACAATACCGAATATCAGGTGATACATCAACATTTACAAGCCTTTCAGCGTTGGTTCAAAGAAGATTTAAATTTAGAATGGGTGCCAGCCCGTATTTTTGCTGACCCGCCTACAAAGGTGAATAATACCGCATCGACCGATGAATATGTGTTACCTGAAGTTTTAACAACCGTTGCTAAGCCAACTAAACAATTAGATATTATTTCCGCCTATTTTATTCCAACCGCTGTGGGGGTAGAGCATTTTCAACAACTCGAACAAGCAGGCGTAAATGTACGAATTATTACCAATTCGTTGGCATCGACAGACGTATCAGGGGTTCATGCCTATTATCGCCGTTATCGTCCGCAAATGTTAAAAGATGGTGTGGAATTATACGAGTTTTTACCTGTGGTCTCCGTGGATGAGTTTATGTTGGATTCGCAACATCAATTTCCTGTAACCGCATTATGGCGTAATACGACCAATGTCATTGATAATGTTGATTATGCACCGATTGAAACACCACAACCAACCTTAAACTTAATTAATCCTGCAACAGCGTATGTAGATGTCAATGCGAAACATCGTCCGCCTGCACGTTCATCAGGGTCTGGGGCAGGTTCAAGTTATGCCAGTTTACACGCCAAAACCTTTATTTTAGACCATCGCCATGTATTTATTGGTTCAATGAATTTAGACCCACGCTCTGTGTATTATAATACAGAAATAGGTGTTTTATTAGACAGCCCAGTATTAGCCAATCAGTTGCATGAAACCTTAAATCATACCCTTGATTTATATGCGTGGCATTTGGTACTCAATGCCCAACAACGCATTCGCTGGACTCGCCCTGCGATTGAACACTCGCCAGCAGTAGAAAAAAAACGTGAACCAAATACATCTCGTTTTAAACGTGTAACCAATAAATTGTTATCGTGGTTGCCGTTGGAGCGGTATTTTTAATGAAGTTTAAAATGAAAAAAATGAGAATGCAGTTTTCCATTCACATATAGCGTAAATGGAAAACTGATATTGAACAGAACGGAAATTATTTCGCTAATTTCATCGTCCAATAATGCTTATATTCGCTATTTTCAGCATAAGCATGAGCCACGCCCACATCTACATACGTTGCACTCATCAAGTTTGCACAATGCCCTGGGCTTTTTAACCATTGTTCGATGGTTGCTTCAATCCCTTCATTACCAACAGCAATATTTTCTGCAAAATAGCCTTTCCCTTTATAGCCTGCATTTTTCATACGCTGTTGCATATTGCGACCATCTTTACTTTCATGGCTAAAATAATTTTGTGATGCCATGTCTTCTGAATGCAATTTTGCTGCTTTTTCTAAATGTTGATTCCATTTTAATGGAGTAGTTGCAGGGAAATGTTGCGTTCCACAAGTACGAGCCGTTGCACGAGCTTGATTGACTAAATCTAAAATTTTAGCCGTTTCAGCACTTAACGGTGCAGATGGCGTTGAACTTTGTTCAGTTGTTTTAGCAGGAGTTGTGGTTTGTGCTGATGAGTCATTACTTGGAGTGCTGACACACGCCACTAAAGTTGTACTCGCAACCAACAAAGCAAGGAGAGAGAGTTTTTTCATGAGAAGTTCCTTTAAATCAATGAAAGTTTAGGTTAAATATTAACCAAAAATCACTTTAAGCAGGTTCTAATATTTAACCATCTTATTATTTTAACAAAAAATAGAACATTTTAACATTAGAATGTATTGATATTTCATAGTCTTTAAGAAACTGTTTGTTTTTAAATTATTTTTGTTTATTTTTGGTGAAAAATGGCTTGAGTATTAATGTGTTATTGTTGTTAAATTAGTCAATCTTAGTGATGCTTATTGCCTAAACAGTTGAGAGTTTTCTTTTGTTTAAGTTGAAATATCAACACGACTGACTTAAAACTTTTTATAATAATTAAAATTTAAAGTAGTTTTAGGAACACTATGTCTTTTTTATCCTATGTACAATGGTTTCGCCAATCGACCCCTTATATTAACGCTCATCGAGAGAAAACCTTTGTGGTGATGTTATCAGGCGAGGCGATTTTGCATGAAAATTTTCAAAATATTATTCATGACCTTGTGTTATTACACAGCTTAGGCGTGCGATTAGTGTTGGTGCATGGAGCAAGACCACAAATTAACCAGAGCTTGCAACACGCCAATATCCAATTACATTTTCATAAACAACGCCGAGTAACGCCACGAGAAAGCCTGCCTTATTTACTTAATGCAGTTGGAGCAACACGCCTACATATTGAGTCTTTACTGTCGATGGGGTTGGTTAATTCGCCAATGTTGGGGGCAAAAATCAATGTTGTTTCGGGCAATTTGGTTTCAGCAAAACCATATGGCATACATGATGGCGTGGATTATCAACTGTCAGGCGAAGTGCGTAGCATTGACCGACATAACATTCAAAACCATTTAGCCAATGGCTCGATTGTGCTGATGAGTCCGCTTGGCTATTCAACAACAGGTGAGATTTTTAATGTTTTTGCTGAAGAAGTGGCATATCGAACCGCAATCGCTTTACAAGCGGAAAAATTGATTTTTTTAACTGAATATCAAGCCATTGAAAATGCTCAACAGCAATTACAACGTGAATTAAACCCACATTCTTTAGTTGAATATTTTAATTATTATCAAGATAATCAATTACTCACATCGCTCTTATATTCTGCACAACAAGCATCGTTACAGGGGGTTAATCGAGTACATTTTCTTTCTTATGAACATGATGGAGCATTATTGGAAGAGTTATTTACTCGAGATGGCGTGGGGACGATGATGACCCAATGGCATTATGAAGATGTGCGTATGGCAAATATTGATGATATTGCCAGTTTAATCAACCTATTACGACCACTTGAAGAGCAAGGGATTTTGGTATACCGCTCAAGAGAACGGTTAGAACAAGAAATCGAACAATTTGCGGTGATTGAGCGTGATGGTATGATTATTGCCTGTGCGGTTTTGTATCCAATTCCAACACAAGCCAATGAATTACCTTCCGCAGAAATTGCCAGCGTTGCCGTTCACCCTGACTATCGCAAATCTAATCGTGGAACACAAGTCATTGAATTTTTACAAGATAAAGCCAAGCAAATGGGCTTTCAGCAACTCTTTGTTTTAACGACACGCACCGCCCATTGGTTTATAGAACATGGCTTTAGCCCATGTGATGTAGATGATTTACCACAGGCTCGCCAAGCACTCTATAATTATCAACGAAACTCAAAAGTGTTTAAGAAGAAAATTTAAGGGGGCGTAAATATACAAAAATTATGAGTAAATACAAGTGATTAATATTGACTAATGGTAGAGATATTTTTATACTAGACGGTCAAATCATTTACTGTTCCAATGAGTACAGTTTAACCCTATTTTCTTTTTGTCCTTTACCAGTGTGTTTGAGAAGCTATGCAACAGAAAAAAAGTGCTCAAAAACGTCAAGTTTTATTAGAATCCGCACTTGATGTATTTTCGACCTACGGTTTTAGCGGTGCAAGTTTAGATGAAATTGCTCGCTTATCGAATATGCACAAGTCTAATATCTTTTATTATTATGAAAATAAAGAAGCTTTATATGTTGAAGTCTTGACCGATGTGTTACAAAAATGGATTTCCCCATTTCAAAGCTTAGAAGTTGAACTTGACCCAGCAGAAGCCATTCGCAACTATCTTATTCAAAAAATTGAGATTGCTCGCCAATATCCTAAAGCATCAAAATTATTTGCCTTAGAAGTGATACAAGGGGCAGAACATATTTCCCCAATTTTAAAAGGCCCCTTAAAAACGATTTTTAAACGTAAATGCCGAGTGATTCAAACATGGCAAGAACAAGGCAAAATTTCAGCTGAACTTGACCCTAAATTATTGATTTTAAATATTTGGGCGATTACCCAAAATTATGCAGATTTTTCTGCTCAAATGGAAATGGTGACTGGCAAAACCTTACGCAATCGCAGTATGTTACAGCGTAGCATTGACCATACCATTCATTTAATGTTGTATGGTATCTTGCCACGTTCTACAGAAGAAAGTAGCCCAACACTTGCGGAAGATTCATCAGAAGATTAAACAATGTTACAAAACTATTCCCTTATTTGTGGCAAGATAAGGGATATTTTTGTTTTTTGCTGACGTTATGCAACTCATACATTTACACGCACTCACCACATCTACACATTTACCCCCATTGGCGATGACCATTGGCAATTTTGATGGTGTTCATTTAGGACATCAAGCCTTGATTCGTCAAGTACAAAACTTGGCTCAAACTCATCAACTGGCAACAGCGGTGATGATGTTTGAACCGCAACCTTTAGAATTTTTCTTGGGGGAAAAAGCACCACCACGCATTACATCATTACGAGAAAAATTAGTGATTTTGCGTGAGTTAGGGGTAGATTATGTGATTTTGGCAAAGTTTGATGATGCGTTTCGCCAATTAACTGCACAACAATTTGCAGAATTACTACAACAACGTTTAAATGTACAACATTTAGTCTTAGGCGATGATTTCCATTTTGGTAAAGACCGTCAAGGCAATCGCCAATTTTTAGTCGATTATGGGTTAAATGTAGATGATGTTGCAACTGTACAACTGGCAGGTGAGCGTGTCAGTTCTACACGAATCCGCCAAGTATTAGCCGATGGCGATTTTGTGCTAGCTCAACAATTATTAGGGCGACCGTATAGCATCATTGGGCGAGTGGTCTATGGCGACCAAATTGGACGTACCCTTGATTTTCCAACCATCAATGTGGCATTAAAACG
>JBHACK010000191.1:0-14743 GCA_041854545.1 Acinetobacter sp.
CCCCATAAAGAGAAAAATGGTTGCAATCATAATCAATGCTAAAATCAAACCGTCCATTTTATTTTGCTCTTTGACGATTGCCTTTTAATTCAACATCTGGCTCATCGACATTGGCACGCCATTTACTATCGACTTTAAGCAATAAACTCACCATCACCGCACACGCCAATAAAGATGAACCGCCATAACTAATAAATGGTAAGGTCAAACCTTTGGTCGGTAACATTCCCAAGGTCATGCCTGCATTGACCACGATTTGAATTAAGAAAATAATGCTAATGCCATACGCCAAATAACCTGCACGCAAATAATGGCGTTTTAAACATTGATAACCAATATACATACTACTTGCGACCATAGTAAACGATAAGATTAATACGATACACACGCCAATAAAGCCTAATTCTTCCCCTAAAATCGCCAACATAAAGTCGGTGTGAGCTTCAGGAAGATAAGACAATTTTTGGATACTTTGCCCCAAGCCAACGCCTGTCCAATCGCCTAAACCATACGCCATTAACGCATTACTTAGCTGATAACCTGCTCCATATTGGTCAGCCCACGGATTACTAAAGTTTAATAAACGCTCTAAACGGTAAGATGACATAAACACCGCTAAAGCCCCTGCACCTATCGCAATCAAGGCGGTTAAGGCATATTGACGAAACGGAGCTCCTGCCAAAAAGAACACGCCCAAGGTCATCGCAGAAATCACCACCGTTGCCCCAAAGTCAGGTTCTAAGGCGATTAAAAATACCACGCCCCCCAAACCAATGGTTAAACGTCCAATACTCAACCAGAAATTGTTTTTCACTTCTTCATCACGGCGAACCACATAGTCGGCAATAAAAATCGCCATCGCCACTTTGGTAAATTCTGTGGGTTGGAAGGTCATAAAACCAAAATTGAGCCAACGTACCGAACCATTTTTTTCCATACCGACCATCAACACTAACAGCAGTAAAATGGTCGAAATCATATAAATTAAAACGGTATTTTCAAAAATCCATTTATCGCTCACCATATAACAGAGTGTGGCTGCCACAAAAGCGACAAAAACAGAAAAGAGATGACGTTGGAAAAAATGATAGGTTTCTAAATCGATACTTTCCGCATAAGGCATAGAGGCTGATGCAACCATCACCGTGCCTATACACAGTAAACTAATCACACAAAACAGTAAAATATTGCGTGCAGTAACTTCTTTAGGAAACCATGTGCGAATATCTGGAAATTTCATCTTTATATTCGGTTTAAATTTTGCAAAATCGACTTTCATTGCTGAAGTTTCCTATGCACCTAATGCCTGTACACACGCCACAAATTGACGACCACGCTCTGGATAACCGCTAAACATATCAAAACTTGCACACGCTGGCGATAATAACACCACATCTTCGGCTTGAGTTGCTTGCTGACATAACTCAACCGCTGATTTTAAACTGTCTGCAAATTGGACTTGGCACTCGCCAATGCCCCCAGCCAAATCATTGGCAATTTTTTGGGCATCTTCACCAATCAGTACCACAGTTTTTACATAATCTTTAATTGAATCATTGAGTAATGCAAAGTTTTGCCCTTTGCCTTGTCCGCCTAAAATTAATGCTAATTTGCCTTTTTTCGCTTGAATGGCACTGCCTAAACCTGCAATCGCCGCCAAAGTTGCACCAACATTGGTGCCTTTAGAATCATTATAATAACGTACGCCATTTACTGTATCGACATATTCGCAACGGTGTTCTAAGCCTTTAAATTGTTTTGCTGTTTCAATCATGGTGCTTAATGGTAAACCAATGCTCTCACCTAAGGCAAAACACGCCAATACATTGGCAATATTATGTAAACCTTGAATATATAATTCATGGCTTGCCACTAATTTTTCAGCCCCACGAGCCAACCAAATCGTGCCATCTTCATCAACTAAAATGCCATATTCGTTTGCCGTTGGTGTAGTTAAACCAAAACTTAACACAGGCACAGCCACATTTTGCGGTTGGGTGCGTTCATCATCACGATTAATTACAATATGTTTGGCTTGTTGGAAAATACGATGTTTAATGGTTTGGTAATTGTCCATATCTCCATGACGGTCGAGATGGTCTTCACTCATATTTAAAATGATGGCAACTTCTGCCCCTAAATCGGTCGTTGTTTCTAACTGAAAGCTGGAAAGTTCTAACACCAATAATTCTGGATTATCTTTTAATAAATCGAGTGCTGGTCGTCCTAAATTTCCGCCAACTGCTACATTTTTCCCTGCATCTTTTGCCATAATGCCCATTAATGTGGTTACGGTACTTTTGGCATTTGAACCGGTAATGGCAACAATTGGAGCATTGGTCGCACGGCGTAACAGTTGAATTTCGCTAATGACAGGAATGCCTTGTGCAATCGCCTGTTGAATTTCAGGGGTTTCTACGGCTAAACCGGGGCTTAAAATAATTTCTTCGGCTTGTAGCAGTAAATCTAAATCGAGTTTGCCCAAAGAAGTTTGTACATCGGCAGGAATCTGCTCAATCCCCGGTGGCGTTGGGCGTGAATCCGTAACCGCCACACGGACGCCTTGTTGATGTAAAAATAGCGTTGCCGATACGCCTGAAATACCAAGTCCAACCACGACTTTTAATCCGTTGTTTTGGGTCTGCATGATTCACCTTTTTAAATAAAAAACTTAACTTTTTATTTTATCATGTTTGTATAGGGGTGAATATGTGGGTTTTGTAGAATTAACGAATTTAGCTTTTGATAAAATTAAAACCTATAGCACCCTTAAGGTAGCGTATTCCCTTGCATATCAATATAAAATTTTTTATCAGCTAATTCCACCAAGGCTCGCCCTTGTTCATCGAACTCCCCAACATCATCATAAATTATCGCTGTGATTGGCTGACCGTTTGAATTTAGATAGCCATGTTTGCGATTTTGTGTGGCGATGATAGTGCGATTTCTGACCGAGAGACGGTCATATAGTGCTGAAATCACTTCTCCTTTTAAATTGAGTAAAACAGCACGACTATCTTTGATGGCGACCAAAACATCAAATTGGCTATAAGGGTCGATTAACTCATCATAATCTATTGCATTGGTTACTTTGGCTTTATCATTGATATAACTAAATTTATCTTGATATTTTACAATATAACCGCTTGGGTGATTCCATGCTGATGTCGCTGATTCGACTGGAACAATAAACTGATATTTTAAAGGTAAAATTTCTTTGCCTGTTTTATCAATCATGCCCATCGGCTCCATTGTAGCACTTGATGGGGTAACAATCGCAAATCCATTATCATCAAAACAACGCATATAATAATACAAAGCATTAATTTCTGGGGATTCGTGGCAATTATCCATACCCCACGCTCTTGCTTGAGCGGTTTGTGGCAAGGTTGTTGCCATAGTAAGTAAAAGAACAATGATAAAACGTTTCATTGATTTACTCCTTATGCTAAATAATTATTGCTCATCTATTGAACCGATAGCAACGTCATAATATTCTTTTAAACGGCACGCACTTTTTTCACCATTGACACAAGCACGATTTGCCCAATAATATGCCTTTTTAATATATGCACGGCGTTGCTCAACATCTAAGGTCAGCAATGTACCAAATTGATAACGATTAGCAAGGGTATATTGAGCAGGGGCATAGCCCATTTCTGCGGACTTTTGCAAATATTCATGGGCTAAGTCTTTATCAACTTCTACACCGCCTAACCCTTTTTCATATACCCATGATAAAACTAAAAATGCAGGAGCAAAATTTTGTTCACTTGCTTTTTTAGTCCATGTGATACCCTGTGCATCGTTTTTGTCTAAATAGTGTTGCCCTAAATTCATTATTGCATGTAAATGATTTTGCTGACTTGCTATCTCCCACAGTTCAATGGCTTTTTGCTCATCTTTGGCAATGTCTTCTCCCTGAAAATAATAATACCCAAGGTTATTTAATGCATCAGGTTGATGTTGTTCTGCACTTTTTTGATACCATTGGATTGCTTGAGCCCTATCTTTTGGGACATGAATCCCCATCTCATAAAATTTTGCCAAATAAAATTGAGCGTTTTTATCGCCCCGTTTGGCTTGTTTTTCAATGGTTTTAAAATCCAATTTTTGCAATGTTTCAGGTAAGTAGTCAACCTGAAAACCAAAGGCATTAAAGGTTCCCATCGTGGTTTTTATTTGCTCAGCTGTGAGTGCAAGTTGATAGTGTATTTTATTTGCTGTATTGGTGGTATTATTTGCCATCGCCATCGGAGCAAATAACAGTACACTACACATCAATGCTAGTCGTGTCGTGTTTAAAAATTTTTTCATGATATTTTCCTTATAAGCTAATATTTAGGCTTAATCATAACCTTAAGTTATCATTAAGCCTATTTCAGGTTAATTAATCTTCTTTGCTCCAATTTTCATCATTAAAATTTTCAAAAGTTTGGTTTAAATATTCATCTTTAATCACGCCTTTTAATTTGGCTTTGTCAATATTTAAAATCACAAAGCCCATCGCATAAGGCCCTAATTGATAAGGGTCATAACTTAAAGTCAAACCTTTTGGCGTAAAGTAAAAATTATCGGTTAATTCAAATTCCCACATATTTATGTGTTCATCTAAATGGTTTTCCTTATACTCTATTTCATTTTCAATATGATAATTTTTAAAAAAGACTTTAAATTGTTCAAATGCAATTTTTTCAAATTGGGCTTTTTTGACAGGACTGACGAGAATATCATCAAGTTTTAGTTCTTTTTTTTGTTGCATATCAAATGTATAAAAAGAACGAGATGGCATACCATGAGCCCCGCCGTGATATTCATAAGCATCTAACATAATTTGTGTTAAACGTGGTGAAGTACCGACCAGTTTAATGCTTTGAGATTGCTCAAATCGATTTAAAATCATACTCTCAGAATCAGACTGTTTGAGATAGTCGTAAACATCTTTGGCAGTTTCATCAAAAAATGCTCGAACTTCCTTTTTGGTACTTGGGTCGGTAAAGTTTTGGTTAATGGCGTTATCAATCCAAGGGTAATTGGTTTTAATCAATTCAATATCAACCGTCATACAATGTTCTTGGTTGTATTGCTTTCCCTGTTCTGATTTCAGCTTTTTTTGACATAAGTCATGCAATTTTTTAGGGATTTTATAGTCATAGAGATAGGTTTTAAAACCAATGTCTGGGGCTTTGGCAAAAACAGGTTGAGCCATCGCCAACATGACAACACTCAATGGGATAAGCAATTTTTTCATACAATTTTCCTTAAACGAGAAATCAATTAATTTCATTATACAATGTTTATCGATAATAAAAATTGAATTTTCCGATTAAAATAACGGATATTTTTATGACTTTTATTTTCGTTCAGTTAAAAAACAAAAGGCAATCTGATGATTGCCTTGTTTTACCTTATTTCCATTTTACAGGATTGCTTGGCGGTTCGCTTGCCTTACAGCCACAGCCTCCACCGCACCCCATCGCCATTGGCGGTTTTAACCAATTTGCTAACCCTGTCCAGCCTTGCTTTTGACAAAATTTAGACAAAGCCACTAAAGTGCGTGTATATGCGGTTGGAAAAACTTTTTTAAATACGATATACATGCTCCACAATACAATGATGCTAATGATAATCAACTCAAGCATTCTATTTCTCCTTAGCTGGTCAGTTGTACTGCAATTTGATAGGTAAAGAACGACATTGCATACGCCAAAGCAAATAAATAAGCGGTCATAATTCCTGTTAATTTCCAAGAACCCGTTTCACGCTTAACGGTTGCTAAAGTCGATAAACAATGTGGAGCATAAATAAACCACACCAATAATGATAAACCTGTCGCCAACGTCCACGCATATTCCCCTTGAGTAATAATGCCTGTTAAACCTTCAATCACCATATCTTCATCATCAACCGCAGACATTGCATAAACTGTGCCTAACGCTGCCACAACAACTTCTCGTGCTGCCATTGCAGGAATTAACGCAATCACAATTTGCCAGTTAAAGCCAATCGGTGCAAAAATTGGTTGTAATAAATGCCCCAACATTCCCGCAAAACTATAATCAATCGCTGGCATGGTTGCATTTTCAGGAGCTTGTGGAAAGGTACATAACACCCATAATAAAACGGTTAATGCAAAAATAATCGTTCCCACACGTTTTAAGAAAATTTTCGCACGTTCCAGCAAACCAATCGCCACACTTTGCATATTTGGAAAACGATAACTTGGCAATTCCATCATCAATAAATGTTCAGATTTATCACGGCGTAATAATTTCATCACAAATGCCACACATAAGGCACTGACAATTCCGCCCATATACAAGCCAAATAACACTAAGCCTTGTAAATTAAACATACCAACGCTTTGATTTGGAATAAATGCTCCAACCAATAACGCATACACCGGCAAACGAGCCGAACAAGTCATCAATGGAGCAACCATAATGGTTGTTAAACGGTCTCGTGGGTCGCTGATGGTACGAGCAGCCATCACCCCCGGAACTGCACAAGCAAAACTTGACAATAAAGGAATAAAAGAACGACCGCTCAACCCTGCTTTAAACATCAATTTATCGAGCAAAAATGCCGCACGTGGTAAATAGCCTGATTCTTCTAACACTAAAATAAAAAAGAATAAAATCAAAATTTGTGGTAAAAACACCACAACACCGCCTGCCCCTGCGATAATGCCATCAACCACTAAACTGCTTAATAAACCTTCGCCTAATGCACCGCCTGCTTTTTCACCAAGCCATGCAAAAAACTCTTCAATCCAACCAATAAAAGGTTCAGCCCATGCAAACACTGCTTGGAAAATCACAAACATCAACACCGCAAGGCTGATTAAACCTAAAACAGGGTGTAAGAAAATACTGTCTAAAAAATCGGTGCGTTTATCTTCCGAATCAACAAAGGTTACCACGTCCTTTAAAATATCTTCAATTTGCTGACCATGATGTTTTTCATCTAAATCTAAGGCATTGAGTTCTAATAAAGGTTTATCATACTGTTTTTGTTGTAATGCAGAAACTAAATTTTCTACCCCTGAACGCCGTGTTGCCACACTCTCTACTACAGGAATCCCTAATCGCTCCGATAAACGTTGAATATTAATGTTAATTCCACGGCGACGAGCTTCGTCCATCATATTGAGAACCAATAAGACAGGACGATTCAGGGCAATCATTTCTAGTACTAATTTTAAATTTAATTTTAAATTAGTCGCATCTGCAATCAATAAAAACGCATCTTGGTTGGCTTCTTCGGCAATTTCTTGTAAACAGACACGGCGGGTAACTTCTTCATCTGGGCTACTCGACTTTAAACTATACGTCCCCGGTAAATCCAAAATGCGGACTTGTTGCCCAGACGGCAAACTAAAAAAACCTTCTTTACGTTCAACCGTTACCCCTGCATAGTTCCCTACTTTTTGACGTGTTCCTGTCAGTTGGTTAAATAGGGACGTTTTACCACAGTTAGGATTTCCCACTAAAGCAACATTTAACATCGCTTGACTCATGATGACAACCCTTCTACCTGAATGCGTTCCGCTTCACTTTTACGCAACGCAAAACGAGTAAAACCGATTTGCACTAAAATCGGCTCACCGCCAAAAATTCCTTTGGTAATCACTTTGACAGGTGTACCCACTAAAAAACCTAATACTTCTAGTCGATTTGCCACAATATCATGTTCTGCTGAATCATTGCGTGTAATGCCACGAATGGTTGCAGATTGTTTAATTTTTAAGTCAGATAAACGCACAGGGAGATACCTTTTTCATTTTAATCATCTTATTATTATAAAATAAATTAGAATCATTATCATCGCTTATTGAAAATAATTCTTAGTTAAATTGTATTTTCTTCATGGATAAAAATGGTTTAATATATCGCTATTTTCTGTTACACTAAAAAACATTCTTTATTTTTTTAGGATAGTCAAGATGTTAATTATTCCTGCAATCGACCTGAAAGATGGTCAATGTGTACGTTTAAAACAAGGGCGTATGGAAGATGATACCGTATTTTCAGATGACCCAGTCGCCATGGCTCAACATTGGGTCGAACAAGGAGCAAGACGTTTACATTTAGTCGATTTAAATGGTGCATTTGCAGGAACACCAATTCATAAACCTGTGGTCGAAGCCATTGCCAAAGCCCAACCTAGCCTACCGATTCAAATTGGCGGGGGCATTCGTTCATTAGAAACCATTGAACACTATTTAGATGCAGGTGTATCGTATGTCATTATCGGTACAAAAGCCGTCAAAGAACCTGAATTTGTGGAACTTGCGTGCAAACAATTCGCTGGACATATCATTGTCGGCATTGATGCAAAAGATGGCATGGTCGCAACAGATGGTTGGGCGAATGTTACCGATGTTAAAGCTACAGAATTAGCAAAACGTTTTGCAGATGCTGGTGTATCAAGCATTGTTTATACAGACATTGCCCGTGATGGTATGATGCAAGGTGTCAATGTAGAACAAACCGTACATTTGGCTCAATACAGCGGTTTACCTGTCATTGCATCTGGCGGTGTTACCAATCTTGATGATGTGCGTTTACTCAAGGGTCAAGTTGGGATTTTAGGGGCGATTACAGGACGTGCCATTTATGAAGGCACATTGAATTTGGCAGAAGCTCAAGCCTTGTTAGATGCCTAAATCCTATTAAATAAAAAATGTGGATAATTGTTGTTATCCACATTTTTTTATTTCATTTAATCAAGATGTTACCAGTAGCCTAATACTTTCCACCATAAGCCACCCACGACAATAAAGACCAGTAAGTTTGCAACACTCATGATAAAACCAGCTTTCCACCACTCACCTAAAGTCGTATAACCTGAACCAAAAATGACAGGTGAAGTACCTGTTGCATAATGGGTAAGGGTCATCATAATACTTGAAGCCGCTGCCATTAATAATGCAAATAACATTGGCGGAGCACCTAAGGCAATTCCTGCAATATAGAAGGCACTAAACATTGCGGTAATATGTGCAGTCGTACTGGCAAACATATAATGGGCATACATATAGGCTAATAAGAGTAAACCACATGACAGCACCCAGCCTAAGCCCATTGCACCAATTTGCTGTTCCAATACGCCTGAAAACCAAGTAATCAACCCTAATTTATTTAAAAAGGTTGCCATCATAATCAAAGCACCGAACCAAATAATGGTATCCCATGCCCCTTTTTCTTGCAGAATATCGTCCCACGTTAAAACGCCTGACAATAATAATAGCGATAAACCAATTAAAGCCGTTGTGGTTGCATTGACTGCAAAGGCATCACCAAAAAGCATTTTTGGCACACCTGCCCATAAAATTAACAATAAGGTAAAAATACCAAGCATAATCCATTCACCTGATTTCATTTTACCCATTTCTGCTAAGTGTTCTTTGGCAAATTCGGCGGCATTTGGCGTATCTTTAATTTCAGGGGGATATAAAAAATAAAGCACTAATGGCATTAATGCCATTGCCACTAGCCCCGGAATCAACATTGCCCATGCCCATGTCGCCCAACTTAGTTGAATATTAGAATTAGTGGCTTTTGCAATTAAATCAACAACTAAAGGGTTAGGTGCTGTTGCTGTAATAAACATTGCCGATGTAATCGGATTACTGTGATAATTGACTAATGCTAAATATTTCCCCATATGTTTTTCAGTGCCTTTTTCTGGAACTGAATCATAACTGGTTGCAATCGATTTCATCACAGGGTGCATAATTGCCCCGCCACGAGCGGTATTACTTGGGGTAACAGGTGCCAGTAATACTTCTGAAATGGCTAAACTATAACCAACACCAAGGGTCTTTTTCCCCCACATTGAGATAAATAAATAACCAATTCTCGCCCCTAAGCCTGTTTTTAACAAGCCACGAGAAATCATAATGGAAATACCAATCAACCAAATTAAAGGGTTAGCTAAACTGCTTAACGCATCTTTAATTGCAACACTTGGTTTTTCATTGGTTACGCCTGTTAAAGCCACTAAGGTAATGGCAATAATAGAAATTGCACCAATCGGCATGGCTTTGCCAATAATGGCAGCAATCACTCCAACAAACATGGCAAGCATTGCCCATGCTTGAGAAGTTACACCTTCGGGAGTTGGTAAGCACCAAATCAATACACCTAAAACAATGGCAATCACCATTGGAATCGGTTGAAAACCTAATTTATTCACTTTTTCACTCATAACAAAAAATGACCGAGTCATCAAATACTTAATTAGTATATGTCTTTTTTAACATTATCTCTATAAAAATGTATTTCATTTACATTTCTTTAAAAAATAAAGGCTCTAATTTTACCATTAGAGCCTGTATTGCCAATCAAAACAGTATTACTGCTTTTTCTTTTGCTCTTCTTGCAACTGTCGATTTAACTCATTTTTTTGACGCTGACGAGTTTGACGATAATGCTGTACTTTTTGCTGTTGCAAAGAACGTCCACGCCCTTTTTGCCACGGCAATGGACGTTCAATACTTTCAGGCACCTGACCACTTAATGAACGTAACCGCAAATGTAATGCCGCTTGAGCCATCAAATTAGCCGATACAGGAGCGGTTAAAAACGCAAATAAGGTAATCAACACTTCCGCAAAACTAAAATGACCTTGCGATACTGAATAAATCATGGCAGCAATTAAAAAACTTCCTAAGCCCAAGGTACTGGATTTAGTTGGAGCGTGTAGCCGTGTAAATAAATCGGGCAATCGCACCATGCCAATACCCCCAACTAGCATAAAGAACGAGCCGACCAAGAGAAAGAATGCCACTAAAATTTCAAATACAATATTCATTTTAGCACTTCCTTAATCAATCACATGACCAGATGTAAAATAACGTGCTAATGCCGCTGTTGAAACAAAGCCCAACATCGCAATTAACAACGCTGTTTCAAACATCAAATGGCTTGACCAATAAATGCTTAGACTAATAATCATACAGACCGCATTTAAAAATAAAGTGTCCAATGCCAATAAACGGTCAATCACCGAAGGCCCTATCACCAAACGATACAAACACAATAACATCGATACTGTAATGGCAAACATCACAATCATCAAACTATAACCGAGAATACTCATGACTGCTCTTCCCCTTGTGTTGTTTCCACTTGAACATCAAAAATTTCAATTAATAAACGCTCATATCGCTGTTTAATGTCTTGAATATCTGCTTGTTCATTTTCTGACTGTAAGGCATGGACTAAAATATCGCCACGTTCTTGGTCAATCCCTGCCGATACTGTACCGGGGGTTGTGGTAATAATCATCGCCAATAACGCATTGACTTGTTCATGTTGCGTTTCTAAAGGGACACGATACCATTTCGGTTGTAATTTATCCATTGAACCCAGTACAATTTTTGCCACTTTAAAATTACTGACAATAATATCCCAAAATACAACCCAAAATAATTTCCACGCCAAGCCCCATTTAATCTTTTGCGTTCGTCCAATAAATCGCTTAACCAACCGTGGAATAATTAACGCAAGCAAAAACGCCATCACAAAACTTTGTACGCTATAACTTGCTGCCAACAGTAACCACGACACCGCAACCACAACCGACACAAAGGGATGGGGAATCCAACGGTCAAACCAACTTGATGAAGATGTTTGGCTCATTTACTCTGCTCCTTTTGCTGATGATGGTGAAGTCGCTTGCTGTTCTGCAATTTGACGCTGTTTATCTTCTGAAATATTTTTACCTTTTAAGGTATTTTCAGAAATCATATACGGAATTAAATGGGCATTACGGTCAGCCTGTTCGCCATCATATTTGGTTTGTGGCACATAATGACTATCGTATGGTTGTACGCTAATGACTTGCCCTTGAGCATCTGTTTTTAATACATGACGTTGATATAAAGTCGTATCTTGTATTTGTTTTGATGCAGATAAACTATAGTGATACATTTGCGGTGCAAACACCATATAGCCGACTAAAACCACTAAAAACGCATAAATCACTGTATCATTGGTTTTAGGTGCTTTTTCAGGCAAGGCTTGATAATAGTCATATAACTCATCTTTGCTGTGTTGTTCGATTGGACGAGCTTTCCAAAACAACATATAACCTGCACGCACAAAGGCAATAATGCTTAACAAACTAACAATCAATACAATGCCAATAATCCAATATTGAGCAGAATGTCCTACGCTCGCTTGTAATAAAAACACTTTGCCCAAAAAGCCACTAAATGGCGGTAAACCTGCCATCATCATGGCAATCAAAAAGAAACTCAATGCAATCGGCTTTTCTTGTTTCATTTTAGCAGAAACCATTAAATGGTCTTTAAATTGTTCGCCACGCTGTGATGTAATCCAACCGCATAACAAATAGCCTGCTGCCGCAATTAACGTACTATGCACCGCATAATAGAGTAAGGCTGTCCATGCCAAAGTATTATTTAAGGCAAGTGCAATCAACAATGTCCCAATCGATGACAACACCATAAAGCCAATAAATCGGCGTAACCGCACCGCTGCAACCGCTCCAATCGCCCCATATAATGAGCCAACTAGACCAAGCACCAATAACCATTGTTGCATAATCTGTTGAGAAACATCATCAATAAATACCGTCCCATTGACACGCAAAATCGCATATACGCCCACTTTAGTCATGATGGTAAATAACGCTGCCACAGGCGTTGCCACAACAGCATAAGTTTTCGGCAACCAAAATCCTAATGGGAACATTGCCGCTTTAATACCAAACACGATAAAGAGTAACAATCCCCCTGCAACCGCTAAACGATGTGGCTCAGCTGTTAATGTTGGCATTAAACGTGCCACATCAGCCATATTTAACGAACCCACATTGGCATAAATCAGGCCTAAACCAATTAAAAACAATGCCGATGCAAATAAGTTGATGACCACATAATGAATCCCCCATTGGAAACGGACTTTCCCTTGAGCGTGCAATAACAATACATACGATGCCATCAACAAAATTTCAAAGAACACAAACAAGTTAAATAAATCACCTGTTAAAAATGCTCCTGAAACGCCCATCAATAAAAAATGTGTCATTGCATGAAAATAACGTCCACGCTCGTCCCAACGATGGCTCGCATACCATAACACAGGCACGGCTAAGACATAGGTCAATAACACCATCATGGCAGATAAACGGTCAAGCACTAACACAATGCCAAACGGTGCTGTCCATTCGGATAATTGATAGACGATAATTTGACCACTACTGGCTATACAAAAATAGCTAATCGCCGTGATTAATCCAAGTAAAGCAGACACTAAACTAATGCCACGTCGCCACGGTTGTCGCCAATCCACTTGTAATGAACCCGCCCCCGGATTGCCTAATAATACTAAGGCAAATCCTGTAAATGCAGGAATTAAAATGCTTAAAATCGGTGCATGAGCAAGCCAAAATTCAACTAAACTAGACATTGTCTTTGCTCTCCTCCACTTCATCATCACCGACAGCTAAATCTTCTTTGGCATCAACATGGTCAGTCCCTGACTCATAACGACTACGCAAAGCTAATTGCACCACAAATGCGGTTGTTGCAAAACCAATCACAATCGCTGTTAAAACTAAGGCTTGTGGTAAAGGGTCAACCACTTGCTCTGCTTTGGTTAAAATTGCAGGAGCATTGACATAGACACGTCCTGTTGCAAACAAGAAAATATTGACCGCATAACCAATCACTGCCAAACCTAACACAACAGGAAAAGTTCTGGCACGCAATAATAAATAAATCCCTGTTGCTACCAATAAGCCAATGCTTGACGCAAGCAAAAATTCTAAACTCACCATTGATACTCTCCTGCATTAACCTTTTGGTAACGGGCCCGACATACTTGAATGACGAGAGTCCCCCAAGACTGAAATTAATAACATGGTCGCCCCAACGACTGTTGCATAAACACCCACATCAAACATCGCTGCCGATGCAAGGTGCATATCGCCCAACAAGATTGGGTGAATGTGTACATGACCGCTAGTCAAAAATGGACGACCAAAGAACCATGCAGTAATCCCTGTTAAACCTGCAATCGTTAAACCAGAACCAATCCAAATTTCATATAAACGCCCTGATTTTGCTTTTAACAACTGCTCTGCTTGGTCTTGACCTAAAGCAATATATTGAATAATCAATGCCATTGCCGTAATCAACCCTGCAATAAATCCACCCCCCGGTAAATTATGCCCACGCAAGAAGATATACAAGCTCACCACCAACGCAACAGGTAACACCCACGATGCCGTAATACGCAACATCAATGGCGATGGATTAAAACGATAGGTTAAACCTTGCGTAATCACCGTTCCATGGGTACGCATACCGTCCATCATACACAATGCCCCAATCGCCGCAATGCCTAAAACCGTAATCTCTCCAAAGGTATCAAAGCCACGGAAATCCACCAAAATCACATTAACAACGTTTGTTCCGCCCCCTAAAGGAATCGAATTTTGCATAAAGAACCAAGAAATCGATTGATGGTCTCGGGTCAAGAATAACCACGATAACCAACCAATCCCCACGCCCCCAACAATAGCAATGGTCGCATCACGCCAACGACGTGGACGGCTTGATTCATATGGCGTTAATTGTGGCAATAACGATAAACTCATTAATAATAAAACAGTGGTTACCACATCAACCGTGATTTGCGTTAATGCCAAATCCACCGCAGACAAAGCAATAAAGGCAACCGTTACCACTAAGCCAATCACCCCACTA
>JBHACK010000192.1:0-7309 GCA_041854545.1 Acinetobacter sp.
GTTCTTGTGGTTGGAAATGATAGTAAACTCGTTTCTCGTACAGTTACCACAAAAGGTTCTCAAGGAAGTGATTGGATTATTACCGAAGGTTTAAGCGATGGCGATAAAGTTGTCGTACAAGGCAATGCCAAAGTAAAAGAAGGTGATTTAGTGAAGGCGAAAGTTGCAGGGGCAGAAACAGCGACTGAAACCGCTCCGGCTCAAACGCAAACGACACCGCCACTTGCCACAAAAGAAGTGAACGCAGATTCTGCAACATCAGCAGACAGTAAACCTGCTGAACAAGAAACAACATCTGCACCAGAATCATCTAGCCCAGAACAAGCAGAAGATAAAGCAAATGCACGCACCACTCAATCATCATCAAACTAAGCATGCTCAACCACCACACCAAGATGGCGGTGGGGGCATTGCACACTTTTTTATCCATCGCCCTATCTTTGCATGGGTGATTGCATTGGTGATTATGCTTTTTGGTATTATTACATTAAAAAATATGCCAGTTGCACAATATCCAACCATTGCAGCACCGCAAATTAATATTTCAGCAACCTATTCAGGTGCATCTGCCGATACTGTAGAAAAAACGGTTACGCAAATCATTGAGCAACAGCTGACAGGGATTGAAGGAATGCGTTATATCACTGGGTCTAGTGGTGATGGTTCTTCATCTTTGAGTGTTTATTTTAATCAAGGTACTGACCCTGATATGGCTCAAGTACAAGTACAAAATAAATTACAAACAGCAACAGCTCTATTACCACAAGATGTACAACGTCGTGGGGTAACTGTTACTAAAGGGAATACGGGGTTCTTACAAGTATTAGCCTTTTATTCGCCTGATAATTCGATGACAGATGCTGATATTAAAGACTATATTGCATCGACTGTTTCAGAGCAAATTAGCCGTTTGGAAGGTGTTGGTTCTGTTCGTGTTTTTGGTGGTTCTTATGCCATGCGAATTTGGCTTGACCCTGCAAAATTGCGTTCTTATAGTTTAACGCCAAGTGATGTTAGCGGTGCAATTTCTGCTCAAAATACGCAAGTTGCAGTGGGGCAATTAGGTTCTTTACCTGCAGTACAAGGTCAAACTTTAAATGTTACAGTAACGGCTCAAAGTTTATTACAAACGCCTGAACAATTCCGCAATATTATCTTAAAAAATACAGCGAATGGTTCTATTGTTCGTTTAAGTGATGTGGCTCGTGTTGAATTGGGTTCAGATAGTTATGCGGTTGAATCTAAATTTAATGGTAAGCCTGCAGGTGGTTTAGCGATTAGCCTTGCAACTGGAGCGAATGCTTTAGAGACTGCTCAACGTGTTGAAGCTAAATTACAAGAGATTCGTAAAAGTTATCCATCTGGTTTAAAAGATGAAGTGGCTTACGATACAACGCCATTCGTTGAACGTTCAATTAGTAGTGTGGTTCATACGCTAGTTGAAGCTGTTGCTTTGGTCTTTATCGTCATGTTCTTGTTCTTACAGAACTGGCGTGCAACGATTATTCCAACCTTTGCGGTGCCTGTGGTCGTTTTAGGGACATTTGCGGTCATTAACTTATTTGGCTTTACCATTAATACTTTAACCATGTTTGCGATGGTTCTCGCCATTGGTCTGTTGGTCGATGATGCGATTGTCGTAGTTGAAAACGTTGAACGTATTATGACCGAAGACCATCTTGACCCTGTAACCGCTACAGAGCAATCAATGTCGCAAATTACAGGGGCATTGGTGGGGATTACATCGGTATTAAGTGCGGTGTTTATTCCACTTTCATTTATGGGTGGAACGACTGGGGTGATTTATCGTCAATTCTCAGTAACTTTGATTACCGCCATGATTTTATCTTTAATTGTGGCAATGGTGTTTACGCCTGCTCTTTGTGCCACGATTTTAAAGAAACATGAACCGAAAAAAGGTGGTCAATATTCAGGTGCATTTGGTTGGTTTAACCGTGCATTTGATGCAACCGCAGATATTTATCAGGCGATTGTTAAGGCTTTAGTGTCAAAAGTTGGACGTGTTGTATCGATTGTTTTATTTGCTGTGTTCTGTGGTGCTTTAGGCTTTATGTGGAAAAATATGCCATCTTCATTCTTACCGACTGAAGACCAAGGTATGATTATGACCATGATTCAATTACCTGCAACCGCATCATTAGAACGTACCAACAAAGTAGTTGACCAAGTCAATGATTATTATCTTAATAAAGAGAAAGATATGGTGCAATCTGTCTTTAGTGCATCAGGGTTCTCTTTTGGTGGTAGTGGTCAAAACCAAGCAATGGCATTCGTGAAGTTAAAAGAATGGGAGCAACGCCAAACACCTGAAACACAAAGTGCTGCTTTAGTGAAACGTGCAATGGCAATGAATGTAACCATTCCTGAAGCCAAAATGGTTTACCCAATGCAACTTCCTGCGATGATGGAATTGGGTAACTCAACAGGGATTAACTTAGTGTTAAAAGATGTTGGGGGCAATGGTCAAGCAAAATTAACAGAAGCAAGCCAAGCCATTTTAAAAATGATTGGTGAAGATAAACGCTTTGTATTTAGCCGTTCTGCCGCTCAAGAAGATGCTCCACAATATAAAATTATTGTTGACCAAGAAAAAGCAGGTTCAATGGGCATTAGCTTAAGTGATATTAATACAACCATGGGGATTGCATGGGCTGGTTCATATGTAAACGATTTCCTTGACCGTGGTCGTGTGAAAAAAGTTTATGTACAAGGTGAAGCATCTGCTCGTATGATGCCTGAAGACTTAGAAAAATGGCACGTTCGCAATAGTGCTGGTGAAATGATTCCATTCTCTGCATTTGCTACAGGTCAATGGTCGTATGGCCCTCCTGCATTAAACCGTTATAATGGTTCTCCATCAATTACTATTGAAGCCGTTGCAATGGGCTTAAGTTCTGGCGAAGCGATGAATGTGTTAAAAGGCTTTGTTGATAAATTACCTGAACAAGGCTTAACAGGCTTTAGTTCTGAATGGACTGGTTTATCACTTGAAGAGCAAGAAGCAGGTTCTCAAAAATCGATTATCTTTGCTTTAGCAGGTTTAATGGTCTTCTTAATCTTAGCTGCATTGTATGAAAGCTGGTCAGTTCCATTCTCTGTACTCTTGGTTGTACCATTAGGTATTTTAGGTTCTGTTCTGCTAACCTTTATTATGATGATGGTGACCAAAGATTTCCAAAACGTCAATAACAATATCTACTTTACAGTAGCGATTGTGGCGGTGATTGGCTTATCTGCGAAAAATGCCATCTTAATTGTTGAGTTTGCCAAAGAGTTGCAGGAAAAAGGTGAAAACTTAATTTATGCAACTGTACACGCCTCAAAAATGCGTTTACGTCCAATTATTATGACAACACTTGCGTTTGGTTTTGGTGTGTTACCACTTGCCATTTCAACAGGTGCAGGTGCAGCAGCACAAAACTCTGTCGGTTATGGTGTGTTGGGCGGTGTACTTAGTTCAACAATTCTTGGTATTTTCTTTATTCCGGTTTTCTTTGTTATTATTCGTAGTATTTTTAAATACAAAGCAAAACCTGTTCGTCGTTTTTAGGAAATCATTTATGCAATCTATCTGGTCGTTGACAGGTCGTGGGTTTGCAATTTCAGCATTGGTGTTGGGTTTGGCTGCGTGCCAAACTCAAACCTTGCGAGTGCCTGAACCAACGGTTCAACCTGAAATTCCACAACATTTTACTTTAGTTCCAATCGAAGAAACCAAAGTTGGACGTTCTATTGCTGAATTAGGCTATAAAGACTTTTTCTCTGACCCACGTTTGGTCAAAGTGATTGAACTCGCTTTAGAACATAACCGTGATATGCGAGTGGCAACATTAAATGTAGATAAAGTTCAGCAACAATATCAAATCACCGAAAACAATCAATTACCTACCATTTCATCTAATGGTAGTATTGTTCGTCAGCGAGCATCACAACAAACATCAACCACCTATAAAGTCGGTTTAGGCGTAACGTCTTACGAATTAGACTTTTGGGGACGTGTGCGTAATTTAAAAGATGCTGCGTTAGATACTTATTTAGCGACCCAAAGCTCAAAAGATGCCACACAAATTAGCTTAGTCGCTCAAGTGGCTCAAGCATGGGTTGCCTTAGCCTATGCCAATGCTCAACTTAGTTTGGCTCAACAAACACTGGCAACACAACAAAAAAGCTATGAGTTAAATGAAAAACGCTTTAAAGCAGGTATTGATAGCGAAGTGAGTTTACGTCAGGCTCAAATGTCAGTTGAAACTGCACGAAATGATGTTGCAAACTACAAAACACAAGTCTTACAAGCTCAAAATGCGTTAAACATTTTGGCAGGGCAAGCTGTACCAAAGAATTTATTACCAACCACAGCAATTACTCGTGTAGCTAAAGTCAAAACCTTAAGTACAGGTTTAAGCAGTGATTTGTTAAACAACCGTCCTGATTTAAAAACAACGGAATATCAATTAAGTGCTACTGGAGCAAATATTGCTGCTGCAAAAGCGAAATTATATCCAACCATTAGCTTAACCAGTTCGGCAGGATTAGCATCAACACAATTGAGTGATTTATTTAAAACAGGTGCATTTGTTTGGTCGATTGCTCCAAGCATTGACCTTCCAATTTTTGATTGGGGAACACGAAAAGCCAATATCAAAATTTCGGAAACTGACCAAAAAATTGCATTGGCAAATTATGAAAAAGCCATTCAAACTGCCTTTGGTGAAGTCAATGATGCGTTAGCAACTCGTGCCTTTATCCAAGACCGTTTGGCTGCTCAACGCCGTTTTGTTGAAGCCGCTAATGTCAATCACAAATTATCATCTGCACGTTTCCAAGCAGGTATCGATAGCTATTTAACTGTTCTTGATGCTCAACGTAGTGCCTATAGTGCATCACAAGCACTATTGCAATTACAACAAGTGGAAGTCAATAACCAAATCGAACTGTACAAAGTGCTAGGTGGAGGCTTAAAAACTTACACCGATGATGAGCGTAAAATTGAGCCAAGTACCGAGCAAATTTTCCGCCAACAGCAACAAGAAAAAGATGCAAAAACGGAACAACGTTTACAGCAACAAGCAACAAAACCATAATTAAATCATGGTTAATAAAAAAGCACCAAAATTATTGGTGCTTTTTTATTGGTCTAAACTTTATTTAGTTTATTTAGACACTAATTTATTCACTTTGTCATAAAGTTCAGCCGCTTTTTGCTTCGCAACGGCAACAATTTCATGCTCATTTGCTTGTTCATCAATAAATTGATTTACACGGTCAAATACTTCTTGAGCCTTTGATTTACCTGCGTAAACTGGGAATTTTGCACATACTTCAGCTACTTTCGCTTTGACTTCTTCGATGACTTTTTCATCACCTTTGCTGTCTAAAACATCTGCAATCCAGTTCGCCAATTCACGCACTTCTGCTTCACCAAAACCACGAGTCGTTACTGCAGGTGTACCAATACGAATACCTGATGTTACAAATGGTGAACGTGGGTCATTTGGCACCGCATTTTTATTTACGGTAATATGAGCAGCACCTAACCAAGCATCTGCATCTTTACCTGTAATATCTTGTTTAATCAACGATAATAAGAATAAATGATTATCTGTACCGCCTGACACGATGTCATAACCACGCTCAATTAACACTTCTGCCATCGCTTGAGCATTTTTAACCACTTGTTGTTGATAAGCTTTATATTCAGGAGTCATTGCTTCTTTAAAGCAGATTGCTTTTGCTGCAATTGCGTGCATTAAAGGCCCGCCTTGATTTCCTGGGAACACAGCAGATTGTAATTTTTTCTCAATCTCTTCGTTTGCTTTTGCTAAAATCAGACCAGAACGAGGGCCACGTAAAGTTTTGTGCGTTGTTGTTGTGGTAACGTCTGCAATTTGAACTGGGCTTGGATACACACCTGCTGCCACTAAACCTGCAACATGAGCCATATCTACAAATAAATACGCCCCTACTTTGTCCGCAATGTCACGGAAACGTTGCCAATCAACCACACGGCTATACGCTGAGAAACCTGCAACAATCATTTTAGGTTTGTGCTCTAACGCCAAACGCTCCATTTCTTCATAATCGATTTCGCCAGTTTCAGGGTTTAAACCATATTGCACCGCATTATATGTTTTACCTGAAAAGCTTACTTTTGCACCGTGTGTTAAATGTCCACCGTGAGCCAAGCTCATACCTAAAACTGTATCACCCGCTTCTAACAATGCTAAATAAACAGCAGAGTTTGCTTGAGAGCCTGCGTGTGGTTGTACGTTAGCATAATCCGCACCAAATAACTCTTTTGCACGGTCAATCGCTAACTGCTCAATCACATCAACGTGTTCACAACCACCATAATAACGTTTAGATGGATAACCTTCAGCATATTTGTTGGTTAATTTTGAACCTTGAGCTTCCATTACCGCTGGCGAACAATAGTTTTCAGACGCAATTAACTCGATATGGTCTTCTTGACGTTGTCCTTCTGCAGTAATTGCATTGGCTAATTCTGGGTCAAATTCCGCAATAGAAATATTTGGATACATGGATTCACCTTGTACATCAACATAAAAAGAAATTCTGCGTATTCTACCATGACTTAAGCGGTTTACCATGCGTTCGCTTGGAAAAAAATCAGATATTTTGTTGCTAAATTTTCATGAATCATTGAAAATAATTCAATTTAACAAAATTAAAGTAAAAAATATTCAGGATTAAACCTATTCTAGTGAATGATAATCATTTCTTAAAACAATAAAAATCAATGGAATAATAAGAAAAAATTTGCTATTTTATCCAATCCGCCGTAAAACTCTGCACTTTAGGGCGGAGATATAAGGCGGTCGATGTTCAAATATAACTTAGAATATGCTAACATAACAATATGAAAACACTCAAACTCCGCATAAAAGACAAACACACCAAAGTGCTAACCCAATTAGCACAACAGGTTAATTTTGTGTGGAATTATGTCAATGAGCTAAGCTATAACTACTTAAAAAGATACAATAAATTTCTATCCGCTTACGATATAGCCCCATATACCAAAGGCACATCAAAAGAATGCGATTTACATAGTCAAACCGTACAAGCCATTACTGAAGAATATGTATTACGCAGAAAACAATTTAAAAAAACAAAATTACAATGGCGAGTATCTAATCCAAAATCAAGCCGTAAAAGTTTAGGTTGGATACCTTTTAAAAAAGTAGCAATAAAATATAGTGATGGTTGGGTAAGTTATGGCAAACACATTTTTAAACTATGGGATAGTTACGGATTATCAAAATATCAA
>JBHACK010000193.1:0-4537 GCA_041854545.1 Acinetobacter sp.
TTTTGGCTCAACAAGAAAATTTAGATGCCCATGCACGTTCAGCACGTTACCGTTATACTGATGAGTAAATTCAAAGGATAAATCATGATTTCAACACAACAACAACGTTTTTGGTCACCTTTAGTGCGAGAGTTAGAGCCGTATGTTCCGGGGGAACAACCCAAAATTGCGAACTTGCTTAAACTCAATACCAATGAAAACCCATATCCACCATCGCCAAAAGTTGTGGAAGCGGTACAAACTGTTTTAGCCAATCAAGCAGATGTTTTAAAACTTTATCCTGACCCAGATGCAACCGAACTTAAACAAGCAATTGCAACACAACAAGGCATTCCTGTAAGCCATGTCTTTGTAGGAAATGGTTCCGATGAAGTGCTTGCTCATATTTTTAAAGCCTTTTTTGTGCAAGATAAACCGCTACTCTATCCTGATATTAGCTATAGTTTTTATCCTGTCTATAGCCAACTGTTTGAAATTGAAAGCAAACCAATTCCACTCAATGAACAATTTGAGTTATGTGTAGCAGATTATCAACAGGAAAATGGTGGAATTATCATCACCAATCCAAATGCACCAACAGGGCGTGCGATTGGTTTAGCGGAAATTGAACAATTATTGACACAAAATCCTGATTCAGTCGTGGTGATTGATGAAGCCTATGTAGATTTTGGGGCAGAATCAGCGGTTAAACTCATTGAAAAATATGAAAATTTAGTGGTTTGTCAAACGACTTCAAAATCTCGCTCATTAGCAGGATTGCGTGTGGGCTATGCGATGGCTCAACCCCATCTCATTGCAGGGTTAGAAGCAGTTAAAAATAGTTTTAACTCTTACCCAATCGACCGATTTGCGATTGTTGCAGGTGTGGCATCGTTCCAAGACCAAGCCTATTTTGAACAACAATGCCAAAAAGTGATTGCCAATCGTGAACAGTTAGTCGAACAATTAACCGCTTTAGGCTTTGATGTATTGCCATCAAAAGCAAATTTTGTTTTTGCACGTCATCAACAAAATGCCAGCGACATTGCTCAAAAATTGCGTGAATTGGGCATTATTGTACGTTATTTTAATAAACCACGAATCAACCAATTTTTACGCATTACCGTGGGAACTGCTGAACAAAATCAACGTTTAATTGATGGTTTAGCATCAATTTTATAAAGTGATTTCTTGAACAATATGCGGATAATATTCATTATCCGCATATTTTTTGCGTTAATTGGTGATTACCGCAATCGCCCCCAATAATTGTAAAGGCAAGGTAATAATATCCAAACTAACTGCGACTGGTAATAACAAGAGTTTAGCACCCACTTTACTTTTTACAACGGTATGAGTATGTACTGCTTTTACAGTAAGTGGCTGTTTTAATTTATGTTGCACCTGATGAAGATTGTTCACTCGTTCTGCTAAAGTAAATTCTGTTTGTACATTGCGTGAACAATTTAAATGTGGCTGTTGCTTAATTTGTACCGTATTACATTTAAAACCAAATAATTCAAGGCGTTGCTGTTCACCATAGCCTAATTGAGCTGTGGGCTTGGTAAATGTTAAGCCAATCCAATGCGGGAGTTTTTTAATCTCTTTTTGCTCATCCGCTAATTTAAGCGTTAAACTCTGCGTTTGCCCATACTGTTGTTGTTGCACAGGATTGGGATTAATATAAAGTGCTTTTAAATCCACTTGGGTAAAAATTTGCTCAAATAAATTGGCTGGTGTTTGAGCATCAACTTTAGGTTGCACCAAAAAACTATATTTATTTCCTGCCAATACCATCGCATGGGGATATTCAGCAATCGGCTGACTTGGACGACCAATCGCAATCACTTGTTCTGAAAATTCGACTACTTCCTGTTCTTTGGTATATGTTCCCCGTGCATCTTCCACAACCGCAAATGTTGCACAGCCTCCTGCACCAATACATACTGTGATACTCAACATTAAAATACTTTTTTGTGATAAAAATGTCATGCTCTTCCCCTGTAAACAACAATGCCCCAAGAGTTTTACTCTAGGGGCATATCTTAGTTTTAACTTAAACCAAGATTAGAAACGGTAGCTGTAACCTAAAGAGTAAACAACTGGATTGATATCTAAATCAAAAACTGTACCATCAGTTAAAGTTACTTCAGTTTTCAAATCAGCATAACGAGCATCGAAGTAAACACCCCAGTTTTTCGCATCTGCTGGTTGATAGTTAAAACCAACTTGAGCTGCAGGGCCTACAGCCTCTTTAACATTTTGTGCTACACCTTCTTCATCCCATGGAACAAATACAGTAACACCTGCACCTACATAAGGGGTAAAGCGAGTTGAGTTGTTAAAGTTATATTTAACCGTTGCTGTTGGTGGCAAATGTTTTACTGATGCAACTTTTTCACCATTTAAATTCACATCTTGGTTAAATGGCGTTGCCAATAATAATTCAGTTGATACACCGCTATCACCAAAGAAATACTCTACAGATGGCGTAAAGTTAACTTCGTTATCAGCTTTTACAATTGCATTTGGAGCTAATGCTGTATCAGCGGTAGGAGCAAGAACAGAGCCACCCACTTTAACTTGGAAGTTACCTGCTAATGCGATTGAAGACATACCCACTAATGCAAGGGCGATTACTGTTTGTTTTAACATTTTAAAACACCTCTTTAAAACCTGTGAGTATATTAACTCTTTTTATAATTATTTGGCAAGAGATGCAGTATAAAATATAATCGATTTTAATTTATTCTGTTGTTTTTTAAAACAATATATTTTGTAACAATTCGATGTTTTTAATATTTAAATAATAATGAGAATCAAATCCATTTCTTCCAACGGAAATAAATCATTGGCACTACAAAAAATGCCACTAATATGCTAATCACAATATAAAAACTAATCTCACCACGAGCAAAAGGCAAGACATCTGTATTCATGCCATAGACACTTGCCACAAGCATTGGCGGTGCAAGCATACTTGGTAAAATCGAGAATCGGCGAATCGTATCGCTTTGTTCAGCATTAATAAAGCCTGATGTGGTATCGAGTAAGAATCGAACTTTTTGGAATAAGAACGCATCATGCTCAACTAAAGAACGGACATCTTCACTTAACTCTCGAATATCTGCATCATAAATATGACTGCCCAACGCGCGTGGACGTGATAAAAAGGTTAAAACACGGCGTAAATCAATTAAGCATAATTGAGCTTTTCCTAACATATCTTCTTGATAGGCAAGCCGTGTAATCATATCTTCTAAATCAAGCACATTTTCACGGTGATGGTTGTTTAATACTTCTGTTGAACAGCGTTCTAAATCTCGATGGGTATCTTCTAAAATATCTGCTAATTCATCTAATTTGGCTTCAAGCAAGCCTAATAACACCCAAATCGGGTCTTTATAATCCATATCATAATCATTGCGTTTGGCTCTGGCTCGAAATGCCCGAAATGCAACCAATTTTTCGCCACGCAAAGTAAAAAGTCGGTCTTTATGTAAAATAAAAGCAACGGTGTGCATAGTGGCTAACATACCATTGTCTTGGATTTCATCATCATTATGTAATTTATTTTTACTTAAAAAATAGGTACTAATATGTAAAATGCCATCATCATCTCGGTAAAAACGTGCAGATGATGAAATGTCTTCTAGTGATTTTAAGGTCGGTAAATTTTGTTGATAGGCATCCATCACCCATTGTTGTTCTTCTTGTGTTGGAGCAATCAGATCTATCCATGTAACATCAGCGGTAAGGTCAAAATCCCCATTGATGGTCATATCTTCAAGGCTACCACGCTCTGTGGCATAAAAGGCTTCAAGCATATGCGTTTCCCCTTTGGCGTGGTGAATTTTTAAATGGAACATGAAAATGCTTACATTGTACGCCGTGGTCAATGCGAAACATTTTCTTGGGGCGTATTTTATGAAAATTTATAGGGGATTGGCAATGTCTAATTTGTTTAAAATGTAGTGAAATGAAAAAAGGCGATATTTCTTTTTAAATACCGCCTTTTTTATTTTATGTAAAGATAACTTTTAGCCTTGACGTTTTACCACTTCACGGCGAAGTTCATGTAATGACATTGCAACATCTGCACTCGCTTGAGCATATGGATGCCCAAGTGTTAACAGCTCACTTGCACGGTCATAATTTCCACGGTTAATTTCTCGTGCAACTTTTGCCGCTTCTAAATGGAAATGTGCATGATTGTGTACACATTCACGATACGCCTCAATCCCTGCAAGTTGTTGTTGTGTGCCTTCATCGTAAAGCCACTTGCCCAACATACAGACATTGTCCATTGCAAGTGTTTCAACATCTACTTGCTCTTTGTTATCAATCGCTTGACGTAATTTTACTTTCCAATCTGCGTGTGCTTTTGCGACCGCAGTAAAATCTAATGCTTGCATAACGATACACCCTAAATATCGGTATTCAATAATTTTAATAGCAATCAATGCTATTAACCCATAGTGGTTACGATTATAAATCATTCAAATTCATTTATCAATATTTTCTAATCCTGTTATCATTTCTATCAATATCCAAAAAA
>JBHACK010000194.1:0-6885 GCA_041854545.1 Acinetobacter sp.
ACCAATGGTGATACGTTCTTAGGTGGTGAAGACTTTGATACTGCGTTAATTGATTATTTAGTTGAAGAGTTCAACAAAGAACAAGGCGTAAACTTAAAGAATGACCCTATGGCGTTACAGCGTTTGAAAGAAGCGGCTGAAAAAGCAAAAATTGAGTTATCTTCTTCAAATGCAACTGAAATTAACTTGCCATATATCACCGCAGATGCGTCTGGCCCTAAACATTTGGTAATTAATGTTACTCGTGCTAAATTAGAATCTTTAGTTTCTGATTTAGTTGAGCGTACCATTGAGCCTTGCCGTATCGCATTAAAAGATGCTGGTTTATCCACTTCTGACATCTCTGATGTGATTTTGGTCGGTGGTCAATCTCGTATGCCTTTGGTACAACAAAAAGTACAAGCATTCTTTGGTAAAGAGCCTCGTAAAGATGTAAACCCTGATGAAGCGGTAGCAATGGGTGCTGCGATTCAAGGTGCGGTATTGTCTGGTGATAAGAATGACGTATTGTTACTTGACGTTACACCTTTAACTTTAGGGATTGAAACAATGGGCGGTGTCTTAACACCAATCATTGAGAAAAACACCACGATTCCTGCGAAGAAATCTCAAGTGTTCTCAACGGCTGCCGATAACCAACCTGCGGTAGATATCCAAGTGTATCAAGGTGAGCGTAAGATGGCGAACCAAAACAAATTGTTGGGTAACTTCCAGTTAGGTGATATTCCGCCTGCTCCTCGTGGTATTCCACAAATTGAAGTGTCTTTCGACATCAATGCGGACGGTATCTTAAAGGTTTCTGCACGAGATAAAAGCACAGGTAAAGAGCAATCTATTCAAATTAAAGCAAACTCTGGTTTGAGCGATGCTGAAATTGAAGCAATGATTCGTGATGCTGAAAAGAATGCAGAAGAAGACCGCAAGTTTGAAGAGTTAGCAAAAGCACGCAATGAAGCAGATGCGTTAATTGCAAGCTCAAATAAAGCGGTGAAAGACCTTGGCGAACAAGTAACAGCAGATGAAAAAGCGAAAATTGAAACTGCTGTTGCGGAACTTGAGTCTGCGACTAAAGATAATGACATTGATGTGATTAAGAGCAAAACTGAAGCGTTACAAGACATCATTATGCCGATTACGCAACGTGCGTATGAACAAGCTCAACAAGCAGGTGGTGCTCAAGGGTTTGACCCGAACGCATTTAACCAAGCTCAAGATGCTGGTCAAAAGAAAGCAGATGATGGCGTGGTAGATGCTGAATTTACTGAAGTAAAAGACGATAAAAAATAATCGTTGATTTACACTTAAGAAAACCGCTAGGTAGTGATACTTAGCGGTTTGTTTTTATTTGCAATGATAGCGTTTTAAATTTGTTGGGTTTCGCTATTGCTCAACACCAACCTACGCATGATTTGAAATTAAAATTGGATATGATTTTTAAATCGAACTCACGCTGTTTTACTTTGCTGTTGAATTTTTTTAGCGGTTTGATAGCATTCTTCAACATGAGCCTCTGCAATTTTTTTCATAATGATATAGCCCAAACCTGCAGATACCATTTGTCCGCCCAACGGTACAAATTTACTAATTTGTTTGGTAATCATTTTGGTAAAAAAGCCTTGTACAGATGATTTAATTGCGGTTCGTGTTGCCACTAAGCTACTGATTTCAAAGCCCCATTTGCCTAATGCTTTCCAATGAACGGTTTTTGTTTTTGGGTCATAAATGGTAATATGTTCTTCATTTAAACCAAAACGATAATTAATTTCTGGAATGAGTTGTGAAAGGATACTCACATCGACCACGACATCTAAAAAAGGCACAGGAATCGTGGCAACACCTGCTGAAACATACGCACGTTTTTTCACCAATTCCAAGCATTCTAAACGTACACGGTCTAAATCTAAGGTTGGGTCAATATATTCGGTTTTTGTCGTTACTGACATGATAGACTCCGTTTAAATCAAATATTTTCTCCATTATGCTTGATTTTTATGTGTAGTGCGAGTGTTTTTGGTTATAATAGGTTGAATTTCTTTTGATGTTCGTTGTCTATGGCAATTCATATTATACAAAGTCATAAATTATCTTTATTGTTTGATACCTTATGTCAGCTTGGGTTTAAACCCCAACAGGATATGGCGGAGATTTTTCAATCCAAACATATCATTGTACCGAATGATGCCGTTCAGGCTTGGTTATCGCAACGACTTGCCGAACAACAAGGGATTTCTGCTAATATCCAGTATCATCAAGGGATTTCCAGTTTTCAATGGTTTATTTATCAGCAATTAGCTAAAACTCGTGATGATGTGCGAAATGCCAATTTACCCCGCTTAGTCATTAAATGGCAAATTTATCATGATTTACATCCATTTATTCAGTCTGATGAATTAAATTTAACATCTTCGGAACCTTTACACCCCCTTTTGCAACGGATTTATGAACGTGGCAAGGCATTTTTACAGCCTAAACAACGTTATCAAGCTCGGCAAAAGATGTTGTATTGGGTTGCGGAACAGATTTCTCGTGTTTTTCGTTATTATTTAATTTATCGCCGTGAATGGTTGCAACAATGGTCAGCAGGGAAGATGATTGATGTTGAACGTTATATTCAACGTCATGATGATGCTAAACCTGTGTCTGAAATTGAGTTACAACGTGCCAAAGAGATTGCCACATGGCAAGGATTTTTATGGCATCGTTTATTTGCTGAACGGTTCCAGCAAATTGTCCAAGTCGAACAGCAATTTTGGCGAAATGCTCAAGATACGCCAGCAAAATTGCCTTCGCCTTTAGTGGTATTTACCCTACTCGACCTTGCACCTGCTCAATTAGCTTTTTTACGCCAACTGGCTCAATACACCGATGTGGTGATATTTCATTTTAATCCAACGCAAGAATATTGGGCGGACAGTGTTGACCCACGTTGGAAACAGCAACAAGATATTAAGATTAAAGAACGGATTCGCCAAAAATTTCCTGAATTTAATGAGCAACAATTTCAACAATATTTTGCGTCTTTATCGTCTTCGTTTAACCCTGAAATTCGAGATTCTCGGCACCCATTATTAACACGATTTGGCAAACAAGCCCGAGACCATTTTAGTTTATTGTCGCATTTGGCAGATGGTTCAGAAGGGCAATGGGTTGATTTATTTGATGACCCAGTTACAGACACACCCCAGTTTGCTCAAGGCATTTTAGGGCGTTTACAACATGATATTTTCTATTTATTAGACCCACAGCAATCGAATTATGATTTACAGCCAAATGATGAATCGTTAAAAATTCATGTTTGCCATTCGCCTTTACGTCAATTAGAAGTTTTAAAAGAACAATTATTATACTGGTTATCTCAAGGCACGGCGGAACAGCCCCGCTCTCCACAAGATATTTTGGTTTTAACGCCTGAATTAGGCGAATTAGAACCGACCATTCGTGCGGTGTTCCATCGCTCTTTACAACATTTACCGATTTATTTATCTGGCACACTCCCTGCTGATGTACAACAGGCATGGCAAAGTGTGTTATATCGAATCACATGGGTAAATTCTCGCTTTAGTATTCAACACTTTAGCGATTGGTTACATTTATCGGCAACGCAACAATTTTATGCGATAGATGAGCATCAACTGCAACGTATGCTCCATTTATTGAAAAAAACGGGCTTTAAACGTGGTTTTGATGAAACGCATTTAAAACAACAATTAGCAGAACATGATGATGATTATCGCTTTAGTTTTAAATATGCGATTGACCGTTTAGCGATGGGCTTAGCTGTCCCAGAGATTGCCTTATGTCCAACCGAAGACGGGCAAATTTTAAGCGATAATAATGTGCTTTTAACCGATATTGCGTGTATTAACACTTTATTACGCATTTATGATGATTTTGCTCAACGCCGTACTTGGTTAGATGAATCCGCCTATCCAAATAAAACGGTCTTAGCTTGGTTACAGCAATTATTACAGGAGTTAGATGATTGGCAATTAGCAGGTGTGGAACATCTTGCTTTAATCCGTGAAACGATTAAAAAGTATGATACCATGCTCTCGTTATCCTATCATACACAAGCTTTATATCATTATGATGAAATCAGTAGTTTAAAAAGTTTACGTTTGCCATTGTCAGAAATTTTACAGGAAATTCAACAGCAATTAGCCACGCATATTGAACACGCTGAACCATCAGGAGCGATTACCTTTAGTCAAATTGGGCAGATTCGTCCTTTACCTTATAAGTTGATTGTCTTACTCAATTTAGATGGCGGAACATTCCCTGCACGAGACCGCCCAGCCAGTTTTGATTTAATGCAATTATTAAACAGTAAATTGGGCGACCGTTCTCGTTTAGATGACCATCAAGGGGCATTTTTAGATTGTTTACTGTTGGCAGAGCAAGCCTTATGGCTGTTTTATACAGGCTTTGATGCCGATTCGCATGATGTGCTTGACCCTTCAACCGTTGTGCAAGAATTTGTGCAACATTTAAGCTATTTAGTCCGTCCAACCGATTCACCAGATAGATTAACTCAAGTAAACAAGCAAGGCATTTCCATTCCTGCTCATTTACAGTCATTATATTTGATTCACCCAAGTGAGCCGTTTGTTGCCAGTGGTTTTGCAGATGTGCATTTGCACCGTTTTAAAGACCAATGGTTTACTGTTGCTCAACAGCTAAACTCGCTTAATCCAAATGCCACACCTGCTCAACATTGGCTAAATCATCAACTTAACTATTCATCTTCTGCAACGCCACGCCTGCTCGATGCTCAAACATGGATAAAAGAATTAGCGTTTCCTGCCCAAGCCTTATTACGCCATTTAAATGTGCATAATGACACAGGGGCAAGTGTACAACAGGATTTTGAAACCTTATTACCCAATAAATTACAAAGTTATCAGTTTAAACATACCACCTTACAAGGCTTAATGTATCCTGAATTGGATTCACAGCATTTATACTTAGAATCCTTAGCTGATTTACCGATTGGGCATTTATCCGAGATTGTGTGGCAAGATGCGTTAGAGTTTCAACAACAAACCCAAGAGCGTTTAAATCATTTAGGGCTGACCGTCAGTAAAACCACTCAACGCACTTGGCAAACAGAAATTATGCTCCCTACACAAGACGTGCAAACGGTATTATTTCATATCACCATTCCTGAACAGCCACAAACAACCACTTGGTGTAGCGTGATTACAAGTTCAGCGAAAGGAAAATATTGTTTACAAACATGGCTCAATCATCTGCTGTGGCTCGCCTATTTAAATTTAGGGGAAGATGGTCAAAACTATCAATCTATTCTGCTATGTTCTGATAGTGAAATCATCACTACAGGTGTCAGTAGTCGCATGGCTCAACAGTATTTAACAGATTGGTTTCACTTATGGCTCTATGCCCAACAACGTCCTATGGTATTATCTGCAAATTTAATATTCAAAGATATGTACCAAAAAATTGAAGATAATTGGAATATTGAGACACAACCCGTTCAACTTAGCCAAGCGATGTTAGGTAAAATTATAAAAAGTTGGACAAGTACTTTTGAACAAAATATGCCATTAACTCAAGATGATACAAATCGCCAACATCATCATTGGCAATTTATTTTACAAGGGTGCGATGACCGAGCATTATTACAACAGAATGTTCAGGATTTTGCATGGTTATATTACCCTTTGATTTGCCATCAAAAAATAGTGGACAACAAAAAAGGATAATAATATGACCAACCTTAACCCTATCGATGGTATTGGCAATGCTCATTATCAAGGTATTCATTGGATTAATGCGTCTGCAGGTACAGGGAAAACCTTTACTTTAACAGCGATGATTGTGCGTTTATTATGCAGTAAATATTTACCTAAACAGATGATTGCCACGACCTTTACTCGCAAGGCGGCCAGCGAATTGCGTGGACGTGTGCGAGAACGTTTACGAGAAGTTTTACAATTTTTTCAACAACATCGTGGTGATGATAGCTCTGAGCTTGACAATGTACTAAAAGTAAACAACGACCCTTTACTCTCTGCCATTGCATGGGAACATTCAGGCAATATTGGCTATGTATGCGAACGCTTAACGCTCGCCCTTGACCAATACGATGAATTATATATTGGAACATTGGACAGTCTAACCCAAAAATTATTGCGTGAGTTTAGTTTTGAAAGTGGACAAACCGACACGCTCACCTTAACAGAACAAGAAAATCAATTATTATATCAAACCATTCATGATGCCTTGCGTGCGTGGATTCAACAGCGACCGCCTACTTTAATTCAGCAACTCTATCATGCAAATGTTTTAAAACCTGTTGATGATTATTTTAATGAGATTCGTCAGGCACTCAATTTTAAATCGGCTCAATGGCAAAGTGTAGCTGAACCAAGTTTAGCTCTAACAATAGATGAAATTGAACAATTTATTCAATTAGATTTAAATCCATTAACTCAGTCTACAGAATGGGGGAAAATTGATGCGAATCTAAATAAACATTGGCTCAAATTACAACAATATAAACAACAACATTTTAAGTTAAACACCAAAGAACATAAGGATTTCATGGACAGAATTCCAAAACTTTTAACCATGAAATTTAGAACAGGTAAAGATACTAAACCAACCGAACAAGAACAACAATTTATTTTACAACACCCAATTTTGCAACAAGTACAAACGTTTTTACATAAATATAGTCAATATAATCAAAATATTGAAGATTATTCTTCATTTTTATTGGCGTATTTAACCCAAGCGGTACAGCAAAATTTTGCCCAAGTTTTACAGCAACAACAAGAAACCACCTTTGCAGAACAAACACACCGTTTAGTCCACGCATTACAGGAAACGACAGGTGAACATTTTGCTCAACTGGTACACTAC
>JBHACK010000195.1:0-8410 GCA_041854545.1 Acinetobacter sp.
CGATAGTAAATGGCGTGCCAATGTCGATGAGCCAGATGTTGAATTAAAAGGCAATCGTCAAAGAGCAAAATAAAATGGACGGTTTGATTTTAGCATTGATTATGATTGCAACCATTTTTCTCTTTATGGGGTTAAATAAAGTTTTATTGCCCCGTTTGGGATTTGAAGATAATAAATCCAGTCGAGCGGTACTTTGTTTTATTGTGATTGCGGTAGCGTTGAGTGTTCATCAATATGTGCTAGAGTGGTTAAAATGATGTGAGTTCGGTTTGAGCATTCAAAAGACATTATTTTTTATTCAAAACAAAATGCCCATCTTATATCAAGATGGGCGTTTTACTTAGAAAGAAAGTGACTTTAACGTACTTTTTGTTGTTTTTCAAAAGCGTGTTCAAGGCTACGTTTAAGTTTATCGATAGTGCTATGAATGGCAGTATCCATATTGTGGGCTTTGTGGCTCACGGCAATCGGACTTAATCCAGCAGGACGAGCTTCAATGGTACATTGAATATCAGGCTGACCTGATTTTTTATCGCCATTTTCATCTTTTAAATAGACTGAAAAATGGGTGATTTTATCGCTAAAACGTTGAAATTCTTTTTTGATTTCAGACTGTACATAGTCAATCAAACGTTCACTGTTTTGGATATGGTTATCGGTACGAATTTCAATATTCATAAAAACGCTCACTTTAAATCGGTTGATGAAAAAATGTTACCATAATGCTGGATACGCTTAATATCTCGTCTGTGCCGATATTCTCCCTAAGAGCCTTGATAGTTTGAATATGCTTGTATTTCATTAAAAATACAAGCATTATAATGTTACAAAATGTAAATAAGGTATTGTCAATAAAACGTCATGCGTTATTTTAGACTACCGAGCCATGCTCTTAATTGAGCAGGTTTAAGCGGTTTTTTCAGTAAGGCAATGTCTAATTCTTTGAGCTTTTGCGGTAAATCTGGGTCAGAATCCGCCGTGATTAAGGCGATAGGAATGCCTTGTACACGATGTGCTAAAATAAAATCAATGCCCATTTGGTCATGGTTAAGGTGTTGGTCAACCAGCCAAATATGGGGCTGTTGTTGTTCAATTAAAGTCAATGCCTGTTCAGTATTGGACGTTGTCAGTACTTGATGTCCCCATTTGCTGAGTAAGGTGTGCATTCCTTGTAAAATGGTTTCATCATTATCTAAACATAAAATACGGAATTGTTGGCTAACATTGGCTAAGCTGACGGTTGGGCTAGTGCTTGGTTGTGGTGCTGAACTTAATGGCACTTCAATCATAAAGCATGAGCCATGATGTAAACGTGAATAAACTTGTAATGGATAATCTAAAAGTTGGGTCATTCGTTGTACAATGGCAAGCCCTAAACCTAGCCCTTGTTCGCCCCACGGTGATGTATGTCCGCCACGTTCAAACTCAAGGAACAGTTTTTGTTTTTGTTGTTCGGAAATGCCTAAACCTGTATCCCAAACGCCTATACGAATATGGTTTGGACGTTGAGCGGAGCGTAATACGCCAACAATAACACGTCCTTTTGCCGTATAACGTAAGGCATTGCTTACAAAATTTTGGATAATTCGGCGAATCCATTGTGGGTCGGTATCAATCCATAAGGTTGTGTCGTGGACACGAAATTGAATATCACGTTGGCTGGCAATCGATTGGAATTGTAAATTTAAATCAGAGAGTAAATCGTGTAGGGCAAAGGCTTGGCGTTTAGGTTGTAATGTACCACTTTCTAAACGAGCAATGTCGAGTAGAGCGGAAAGCATACTTTCTGCTCCATGTAAGGCACGGTCAAGCTGTTCAACGGTTTTACGGTCATCATCATTGAGTGGGCTTTGTTCTAATGCGGTACTAAACAAACGTGCTGCGTGCATTGGTTGTAATAAATCATGACTGGCTGCAGCGATAAAACGACTTTTTGCCATATTGGCGATGTCTGCTTGTTCTCTGGCACGTTGTTGTTCGGTTAAAGCGTCAGCAAGTTGTTGGGTACGGGCTTGTACACGAGCTTCTAAAATCGCTTCTTGTTCACGGAATGCGGTAATATCGGCAAAGGTTGTAACAAAACCGCCCCCTTCAACAGGAACACCACGCATTTGAATGACACGTCCATCTTTGCGTACTCGTTCAAATTCGTGTGTACTGCCCAGTTGCATCCAATGTAAACGTTTGCGGATATGTTCTTCTACCGAACCTTCACCACATTCGCCACGTTCGGCATTGTAGCGAATTAAATCTGCGATTGGACAGCCCACATACACCAAGTTATCAGGATAATCAAATAAAGTTAGATAGTGTTGATTCCATGCCACTAAACACATATTTTCATCAACCACGCTTACGCCCAACGTCATATTATCAATCATGGTCATCAATAAATTTTGGTTAAAGCGTTGCCAGCGTGAGGCTTGGTCAAGAATATTGGCGACTTGTCCTAAAGCTAAACCATCATTGACTAAAGCGGTTGTCAGTAAGGTGCGTGCCGAGGCAGAACCAATCGCACTAGCAAGGTATTGTTCAGTAAATCGCCACCACATACCATTCGCTGTTGCATTTTTATCAAACGTTAAATTATTTTTTTGGCAAAATTGTTGGAAGGCGTGTTCGGCAGGGTGTTCCCCTGTAATGCGTTGAGCCAATGCCAGCAAATCGGAAACTTTTAAACGAATGGCATCTTTGGGTAATTCTGAACTTGTAACATCATAACTTTGCGTTTGTTGCGTTAAAATCGGTTTATTTTCATGATAAAAGAAACTTTCGGCTTGAATTTGTTCCGCAATGCTTGGGCGAAACAGTTTAGAAATCCAAATATAACAGATGATATTTAAGCCTAATGACCACAACACGCCATGCGTTAAAGGCGGTAAAGATGAAAAGCCCAATAATCCTTCAGGACGTAACCATGCCCAACCAAATGCCCCATTGTCTAAAAAATGAGTGTACCATGTATGGTCAGCTTGTGGTAAACCACGCAAAACCGTTGGCAACAGCAAGGTATATGCCCACAGCAAAAAGCCAATGCCTAAGCCTGCAAAAACCCCTTGCTTACTGCCCCCACGCCAATACAAGCCCCCAATTAACATCGGAGCAAATTGAGCAACTGCACTAAAGGCGAGCAAACCAAACACCGATAATTGATGAATATCTTCAAATAAATGAAAGAATAAAAAGCCCAACAACATGACCAATAAAATACAGCCACGGCGAATCAATTTTAAAAAATGGGCTAAACGTGGGTCTTCTCGAGAAACAAGATTAAATTTCCATAAAGTTGGAATAATTAAATCATTACTCAACATAATGGACAACGCAACCGAAGATACCAACAACATTCCTGTAGATGCCGAAAATCCCCCTAAAAATGCCAAAACGGTCAGCCAATCTTGCCCAAAACTTAAAGGCAACGCTAAGACTGCAATTTCAGGAGAATGAGCGTAGGGTAAATGATGTAAAGCCCAACTTGCGATTGGCAAAATGGCACATACGGTTAAAATCAAATACAAAGAAAACCAAATTCTTGCCCCTTTAATATATTTTTCATCGCCCAATTCCACAACTGCAACGTGAAACTGACGAGGCAAACACATCATGGCTAAGGAGGCTAATAAGACTTGCGTCCAAAACGTATCAGGCACTCCTAAGGCTTGTAATTGAGCCACAGTTTGTCGCATATCTTGACTAACTTGATGCACATGATGCGGAGAATGAAATAGAAAAAATAGTGCAACTGCCAACAAAGCAAACAATTTGACAAATGACTCAAAAGCCACAGCCAACATCAAACCGCCGTGTTGTTCAGTATTGGCAATTTGCCGAGTCCCAAACACCATTGCTAATAACGCTAAAATCCCTGTTAAAGCAATAACAATGGTTGAAGTCGTGGCACTTTGTAATGGCGTTGATTCAGTTAAAACCATAGACGTGCTTAAGGCGATTGCTCTTAACTGTAATGCTAAATAAGGCACAATGGCAATGACTGATAAAATCGTTACCATTGCCGCCAATGTCCCACTTTTTCCATAACGAGAAGACACAAAATCCGCAATTGATGAAATTGCATGATAACGCCGAATCCGTCCCAAACGTCGCCAAATATCATGCCCAATCGCAACAAATAACAAAGGCCCTAAAAAAATGGCTAAAAATAACAAGCCATCGTGCATTAACGCACCACTTGTCCCAAAAAACGTCCACGAAGAACAATACACGCCTAAGGTCAAGCTAAATAAAATCATACGTCCTTTGGCATTGAGCTGATTGGCGTATTTTTCCCCAAACATCGCACACGCAAATAATAATAAAATGTATGCACTTAAACTGAAGACAATTAACCAACCATTCATAACACTTGCCCTGCCAAAGGAACATCAAAAAAAATAACAGGCGAGAATATCGCCTGTTAGTTGTACAACGACAACAAAAATTAGAACAATACACGCACTCGGATTGTACCATCAACACGGTTTAACGTGTCTAACGCTTCTTGAGATGCAGAGGCATCTACGTCCATCACTAAATAACCAATATCATCTTTTGTCATTAAAGATTGACTTGAGATATTGATATTTTGTTCAGCAAATAAGCTATTGATTTTAGACAATACCCCCGGTACATTTTGATGGATATGTAATAAACGATGCTTTCCTTCTGCCAATGGTAAGGCAATTTCAGGGAAATTAACCGCAGATAAAGTCATGCCTTTATCAGAATACGCAACAAATTTCTCTGCCACTTCTAAACCAATATTGGCTTGAGCTTCCATGGTTGAACCGCCAACATGAGGCGTTAAAATCACATTATTTAACCCACGCAATGGCGATTGGAACTCTTCACCATTGGCTTTAGGCTCTTTCGGGAACACATCAACCGCTGCCCCTGCTAAATGACCAGATTTTAAAGCGTCTGCTAAATCTTCAATGACCACACAAGTACCACGTGCCGCATTTAAGAAAATAGAGCCTTGTTTCATTTTCGCAAATTGTTCTTTAGTAAAGAAATTGCGAGTAGAAGGTACATCAGGAACGTGTAAGGTAACCACATCGGCTTGTTCGAGCAATTCATCTAAAGAACCTACTTGACGTGCATTCCCTAAAGGCAATTTTGTTACCACATCATAATAAATCACTTTCATACCCATGCTTTCAGCAAGCACAGATAATTGCGAACCAATCGAACCGTAACCCACAATCCCTAAGGTTTTACCACGTGTTTCAAATGAGCCAACTGCTGATTTATCCCAACCCCCTGCATGACACGCCACAGATTTTTCAGGTACACGGCGTAACAAAAGAATCGTTTCTGCTAAGACTAATTCAGCAACAGAACGTGTATTTGAATATGGTGCATTAAACACAGGAATCCCACGTTTCATTGCCGCATTTAAATCTACTTGGTTGGTACCAATACAGAAACAACCGACCGCAATCAATTTTTGAGCAGATGCAAAAATTTCTTCTGTTAATTGAGTACGAGAACGAATGCCGATAAAATGAGCATCTTGAATCGCTTCTTTTAACGCATCGCCTTCTAATGCAGTTTTACGGTAATCGATATTGGTATAACCTGCCGCATTTAAAGTATCAATCGCATTTTGATGTACCCCTTCAAGGAGCAAAAAGCGGATTTTATCTTTTGGTAGAGAGAGAGTTTGGCTCATATGATTATCCTATAAATCATAAGAGTCTATTCATAAATCATCATGAACAGGCTCTAAAAAAACTTGCGTTATCATACCACAAAATGATGTGTTTGTTGATGATAGAATTTCAAAATAGAATGAATATTTTTGATGTCATATAGCAATCAAATTGACAAGGTTGAGCAGGAGAATGCCACCACAAAGAACCAAATTCTATGATATGATAAAGAGATGAAGTGATAAAATGAGGATTAATGATGATAGTAAACGACCCACTCAAACGCCAAGCCATGAAGGTATTAGAGCGTTTAGGCATTTCCCACGAACAAGCATTGAGCATTTTTTATCGACAAATTATCGAGCGGAACGATTTCCCTTTTCAAATAGATAAAACCGAAAAAGCCCAACTGGCATTTCAAGCAGAGGCTCAACGTGCATGGCAACATTATAAACAATCAGGTTTACACGCCCAACATCAAGACGTTGAGTTATGGTTAGAACGTTTATATAGTTCATCGGAGCGAGCATTATCATGTCGCAAATAATTTATAGCCAAACCGCCGTTGAACATTTACAACACATTGCCGAACAATGGCGAAAAGAACCCCAAATTGGCAAAATGGCAATCCAAATCATCTTACAACACATTGAACGTTTAGATGTAATTCGCCATACACGCACCCATGAAATCGGTGATATTCGCTTATTAAAAGTCAAAATTGGCTCAAATGGCTTTGTTGTGCATTATTGCTACCTTGATGCTCAAGAACAATTTTTGATTTTAGCCATTAAAAGCTATCAAGATGCAGGTTTTAGCGAATAATGAGCAAAGAATTAGTCAATAATTATTGACTTAAATATGTTAAACTATGCCATCTTTTGACGACATTAAAACAGGTTAGCACATGACAACGCAAACATTATCTGCACAAGTGTATGTAGAGCTTGAACAAATTGTAGGCGAAAATCGTATTAAAATTGATGACGATAGCCTACAACATTGGGGTAAAGACCATACCAAACATTTTGAACCAAAACCATCTGCCATTGTCTTTCCAAGCACCACAGAACAAGTACAAGCCATTGTAAAACTTGCGAATCAACATCAACTGGTGATTACCCCATCAGGCGGACGTACAGGCTTATCGGCGGGGGCTGTGGCAAGTAATGGTGAAATTGTCATCAGCATGGACAAAATGAACCAAATTTTAGAATTTTTGCCTGCTGACCGTATGGTGCGTGTACAAGCTGGTGTGGTAACAGAACAGCTACAAGATTATGCCGAACAACAAGGTATGTATTACCCAGTTGATTTTGCATCAGCAGGGTCAAGCCAAATTGGGGGCAATATTGGCACAAATGCAGGCGGAATTAAAGTTATTAAATATGGCATGACACGCAACTGGATTTTAGGACTAACGGTTGTAACAGGCAAAGGCGATATTTTACGTCTAAACAAAGGCATGATTAAAAATGCAACAGGTTATGCCTTACAACACTTATTTATTGGTGGAGAAGGTACGCTTGGCATTGTTACAGAAGCGGAAATCAAATTAGAACGCCAACCCCAAGATTTACAAGTTATGGTGTTGGGTGTACCTGATTTTGATGCGGTTATGCCGATTTTACACGCATTCCAAAGCAAAATTGACCTAACTGCATTTGAATTTTTTGGCGAATTGGCAATGCAAAAAGTTCTTGCTAATGGTCATGTACAACGCCCATTTGCTACAGAATGCCCATTCTATGTGTTACTTGAATTTGAAGCTCCATACGAACCAATTATGGACAAGGCGATGGAAATTTTTGAACATTGCATGGAACAAGGTTGGGTCTTAGACGGTGTGATGAGCCAAAGCCTTGAACAAGCCAGCAGTTTATGGCGTTTACGAGAAGATATTTCCGAATCGATTGCCCCATTTACCCCATATAAAAATGATATTTCAGTATTAATTACCCACGTTCCAGCATTTATTGCGGAAATTGATAAAATCGTCAATGAAAACTACCCAGATTTTGAAATTTGCTGGTTTGGACATATTGGCGATGGTAATTTACATTTAAATATTTTAAAACCTACCGATTTAAGCAAAGACGAATTTTTTGCTAAATGCCAAGTGGTCAATAAATATGTATTTGAAACGGTCAAAAAATATGATGGCTCAATTTCCGCTGAACATGGCGTTGGTATGACTAAAAAGCCATACTTAGAATATACCCGAGATGCCACAGAAATTGAATATATGAAAGCCTTAAAAGCCGTTTTTGACCCAAATGGCATTATGAACAAAGGCAAATTATTTGATTAATATTTTTAAAAATTAAGGTGTATTTTAAATACGCCTTAATTTTATAATGGAGTAATGATGATGCAACTGATTGATAAATTGTATGTTTCACAAGATGCAATAGACAGTGATGATGAACTAGAATTAATTTGGAGCAATATTGATATTATCAATCTCTGCTTTGAATCCTATTTAAATGAAGACGAATTATTACCCGATGCCTTATATAGTTATTATGTTGATTATTATATGGCTCAAATGAATAATGGCGGATTTTCCCAATTTATTTATAATATTGGTAATAATCAAATTGTACTGGACTATGTGCAAAAAGGATTAGCAAAAATCCAAGCCGAAGGACATTTAGAACTCTTTGAACAAGCAGTCGATGCGTTAAATAAATTAACAGAAGTAGAATTACAACAATTTTTATCAGGCGATTATTTTGGTGATGATGATACACCACAAC
>JBHACK010000196.1:0-2508 GCA_041854545.1 Acinetobacter sp.
CACGCCAAAGGCTACAAAATCAGTCATGCCGAAGTCAATTTTGTTGTGTTGTGGCGTAACAAAGACACGGGCGAAGAATGTCGGATTGTGTTGCCGATTGTGTATTTATGTCAGTAACCCACAAAATAAAAACGACATATCTATATGTTTCGCATTGATATTTTGTAGTGTGGTCATTTGGTCTGATGTTCTATTTCTTATATGGAAAAAATTAATTACTTTTATTCATAAGGCATTGAAATAAAATCCCATCGGCGTATAATGTGATGAGCTTGATGTTCTAAGACAACTGACTAACCTTTTAGTTAAGCCTTCAAAAAAGGATTTGTGTTTAGTTTTATCATGCAAGATGGGGTTGCCTTAATTGTTGATTTGTCATGAATTAAGTGAGACTTTTCGTATGATAGATGACCCATTATTGCTAAATCGCATTCAATTTGCTTTGAATGTGAGCTTACATATTTTATTCCCAACCATTAACATTGCTTTAGCATGGGTAAAAGCTAAAAATCTGGTTTATGGTTAAATCCATATAAAAACATAATATGTTCCTAACTCTGAACGGAATTAGGGACATTTTTATTTATCACACATCATCTTTTCTTGCAAATAGTCCTAAAAACGACTAAAATATATAAAGTAATATTTAGGACTATTTTTATGACAGATTCTTATCTTTCAGACACTCCTAATTTTCCTGCTAAGTTAGTGATTGGTACGCTGTTTAGCATTGCATTTTTGGGTTATCTTAATGAAACGTTGCTAAATGTTGCATTAAGCACTTTGATGGTTGAGTTTGATGTTTCCAAAAACACTATTCAATGGCTCACCACAGGTTTTTTGCTAATTATGGGGGCATTTGCTCCGATTACTGCCAGTATTTTGCAATGGTTTAATGCTCGCACCATGGCACTATTAACCTTATCTATTTTTTTAACAGGTTCGCTGATTTGTGCCTTTGCTCCAAATTTTGTGATGTTGTTTTCAGGGCGAATGATACAAGCGGTTTCGGCTGCCTGTGCTGTTCCTTTATTGATGAATGCAATTTTAGCGATTTATCCACCCCATAAGCGTGGTAAGGCGATGAGTTTGGTTGCGGTCATTTTTACCGTTGCTCCTGCGGTAGGCCCTACATTATCAGGCATTATTTTAGATTATTTGGGTTGGCAATATTTATTTTTAATGACTACGCCATTTGTAATTGTTGCCATGCTCGTGGTGTTAATGACATTTAAAGTCAATTTAACAGAGATTACTCGCCCTAAAATTGATATTTTATCGTCTATTTTATCTGTGCTAGGTTTTGGCAGTTTAGTGTTTGCGTGTAGTCAATTTTCGCAATTACCATTAATGGGATTTTTTGCTATTTTAGCATTTGCTTTGGTAATGATTGCATGGTTTGTAAAACGTCAATTTGCCCTTGAAACACCTTTATTAAATTTACGCACTTTTAGCGTGGCTCAATTTCGCTATACCATGGTGATTTTATTTATCGCTTATTTTTTATTTTTGGGCTTAGAGTTGTTATTGCCGATGTACACGCAACAGGTGTTACTGGTTTCTGCCATGATAACAGGTTTGGTGTTAATGCCTGCCAGTGTTGCTGAAGCGGTTTTTTCTCCTATTTTTGGCATTATTTTAGATAAAAAAGGCGGTCGTCCGATTGCTTTATTTGGAATGAGTATCATGCTTATTTCTATGTGGACAATGTATTTTGCATTAAATATTCAGATGAATCCGATGCTTTTATCTGCAATTTTTGCGTGTTTTGCCATTTCCATCGCCAGTGCCATGACCTTAGAAACGCATGGATTAAATCATTTACCAAAATCCTTAAATCCACATGGCACGGCGATTATTAGCACCATTATGCCAATTTCTGGAGCATTGGGCGGTGCGGTTTTTGTTGGGATTACCCAAATCGGTGAAGGCTTATCCAAGCAACATCATGCAAGGCTGGCAATGTTTGATGGTGTTCATTTAACCATCTTAATAGGGGCGTGTTTGGCAATCATTGCATTTTTATGTGCATTAAAAATTCGTACAGAATATCAACAAGACAAACCCATATAGCCTAGCCTTAATCAAATGACATATTGATGACCAAAATTCACCCAAAATACGCCACCCACAGCCGCCACCCAAACGCCCTACCCTGCCCTTTCAATCATCTGCCGTCATCAATTTGTCAATTTTTATTGTTTTGTTTTATGTCAATTAAATAAAAAAATGCGACACAACACCGTATCGCATTTTAAGTGCTGAAAGGATAAATTTACGCCTTTAACCCATCAGGCACTTGTGGGGCAACCAAACGTTTTAATGCTGTACCTTCTAAAGATATATCACCAAAACGTGCGTGTCCTGCATTCCAATCAGCAACGGCTTGTTTTAAATCTTCTACACTGCTACCGACAAAATTCCACCAAATCACTGTTGGATGTGGCAATGGTTCACCGCCCAACAGCATGACGTGTGTGCCTTCACTTGCCCAAAGCTCAAGTTCTC
>JBHACK010000197.1:0-3645 GCA_041854545.1 Acinetobacter sp.
AACTGTCTAAAAAACAAGAACACCCTGATTAGGGCGTTTGTGCTTACATCTCCACCTGAGAAGCACTGCTTCGCAAGAAAGATTATAGGTGGAGAATTACGCACGATAAGTTAAACAGGAATTAATGCAATTTATTCATGACTTATTAAACGAGTCAGTTTATAATAGTAGAACTTTTAACCCCCTTGATGAGAAGGAATTGTCTAATGAAACTTAAACTTGCAACACTTGCCTTAATCACATCATCAATGATGTCTGTTGCTCATGCAGAAACCTTCAAAGAAAAAGCTTTGCAAATGGTACAAAAAACAGATGCAGTTTTAACTAAAAGTGCCAAAGAAGTGCGTGCAACTGCAGATGAATTAACGAGCAAAACCACAGCTGAAACAAAACAAATGGTACAAAAAACAGATACTGTTTTAACACAAGATGCTAAAGAAGTGCGTACGACAGCTGAAGGATTAGGCAAAAAAGCAGAAACTGAAGCAAAACGTGTCAGCCATACTGCACACAATGCAAAACAAGAAGCGGTTGCAAAAGGCAAAGAAATTAAACAAGAATTGACCAGCGATGTTAAAAACGCTGAACAAAAAGCCCAAAAACAAGCTCAAAAAATAGATGAGAAAGCGAAAAAACAAGCTGAAAAAGCGGAACGCAAAGCCGAAAAAGCTAAAAAGAAAGCTGAACGTAAAGCACTAAGAGAAGCGAAAAAGGCTGAAAAAGCAGCGAAAAAAGCTGAACAAAAGGCTTTAAAAGAAGCACAAAAAGCAAAACAAGCGATTCAATAATCCTTGTTTAATCGAAAAAACGTATCATACACATGATACGTTTTTTATTGGTGAAATACCAAACACAATTAAAGTCGTTAATTCTTTATCTAAAAGCAAAAAAATAAGTTTGCCCTAGAGCAAACTTATTTTCTATGCTGTAATTACAAATTAGCTTGTTGCATAAACAGTAATTTCAACACGGCGGTTTTGTTGACGACCTTCAGCCGTTGAGTTTGTTGCAACTGGTGAAGTTGCACCATAACCTTTAGAAGTCATACGGCTAGATGGAATACCTTGACCCGCTAAGTAGTTTAATACAGATGCTGCACGGTTTTCTGATAATGGAATGTTGATAGAGTCATTACCTGTGCTGTCTGTATGACCATGAATTACAATCGCTAATTTGCTTGCAGTATTATCTTCACGCAATACTTTCGCTACATCATTCAACGCTGATTGGAATTGTGGTTGAATTGTAGTAGAGTTTGTTGCAAATGTTACGCTTGGCATTACTAAGTTAATAGAACCGTCTTGGTTACGTGCAACATCAACACCTGTGCCTTGTAATTCTTGGCGTAAGCGTTGCTCTTTCTTATCAAGCATTGCACCTGCACCTGCACCTACAACCGCACCAATCGCTGCTGCTTGACCCATTTTGTCTTTATCTGCATTTGAATAAGCAACCGCTGCACCTAATACCGCACCAACTGCAGTACCAATCGCTGCTTTGTCATATTCCATGTTTTGTACAGATTGACAACCAGTTAATACTAAAGCTCCTGCTAGAGCTGTAATCGCTAATGCACGCATGGGCATTCTCCTATGTTTGTTTAAATCTTCGATGTGTATATGATGCAATATTTTAACACATTTAACTAGCGTTATTTTGTAAAAAGTTCGCCATTTTTTACGAGAATGTGAATTTTATCACCATTTTTATCACATTTGCTTACAATTTGCGGAAAATGGATATTTTGTAAGCAGATTTAATGCCATTATTCTCTTAAAAATAGTCGATTTTTATCATAGGTTTTTTAATACATTTTGATTATGATATAGTATGTGTATTCAATCATGTGAGAGATTCTAATGTCATCTTCTTTCCTTAAAAAAATTACCCAAGGAACATTGGTCGGGTCAGTGATTGCAGGAAACTCGATTGTGCGTGGTAGTGCTGTTTCATTGTGGGGTTTAGCAAAACTTGCCAGTTCTTCACCTAAAATTGATGAAATGATGTTAAAATCTGCCAATAATTGGGTTTCAACCAATAATCAATTAATTGATAAATTGATGCCTGAAATGACATGGGATATCTATATTGACCCAGCATTGGACTTAAAATTAGATGGTCGTTATTTAATGACTTGTAATCATCAGAGTTGGGTAGATACCACAGTCAATCAATATTTTGTGCGTCATCGTATGCCATTTACTCGCTTTTTTGCCAAATGGGAATTAATTTTTATTCCTTTTGCAGGACAAGCCTTTAAAGCACTTGGCTTTCCCATGATGAAACGTCATAGCAAGGCTCAAATTGAAAAAAATCCTGAATTAAAATATCGTGATTTACAAGAAGCTCGCAAAGCCTGCCAGCAATTAATGAGCCAACCCTTTACTTTATTAAATTATTTGGAAGGTACACGTTTTACTACAGAAAAACACGCTCGACAAAAATCTCCGTATCGTCATTTACTTAAAGCCAAAGCAGGCGGATTAGCCCTTGCCTTAAACATTTTAGGTGAACAACTCAATGCTTTGGTCGATATGACCATTGTTTATGAAGAACACGTCCCCGATTATGGCGAGTTTTGGCTTGGACAAACTTCAACCATTCGAGTACATGTGCGTAAAATTGAGTTGCCTGACTGGATTTTTCAACAATCTTATGATGATAATCCAGAACATCGCCAACGTTTTCAAGCATGGGTTGATGCACTTTGGCAAGAAAAAGATAATTTAATTGAGCAAATGAAACAACAAAAAACGGCTCAAATTGACCCAAACACATTAAAAAATCAATAAAAATATAAAGGTAAACCATGACTACTGATACAGAACAGATTCAACGTCATAAAGCACTGTTAATCTACGACATTGTGATGATGATTTTTATCATCATCAACTTAATTTGTTTGTTTTCTGACGGCATTTTAATGAGTGATTTTGTGTCATGGTTTGCAGAATTAATCCATGTTTCTCATTGGTTGGAAATGTATCAAACCAGTTTACATCCTTGGGTAACATTGGCAGAACATTGGTTTACCTTGATTTTAATTGTTGAATTATTTGTCCATTGGGCATTTGCCATTCATCAAAAATTATATCCACGCTGGTTCTTTTTTCCATTTGTTCATTGGTATGAAGTGTTAGCGATTGTACCACAATTACGTTTTTTACGTTTGTTTCGTGTGGCGGTGATTGCCTATCGATTGCATGAATTAGGTTATCATGTCATTCCAAAAAATGTGTATCGTAAAGCCGAATTTTATTATTTCTTATTATTAGAAGAATTAACACGCCGTATTGTTTTAACGGTGATTTTAGGGGTGGAACGTGAATTGCAACAAAGTTCGACTTTAAAATCGATTATTCATAATATGATTAATCAACATCGTGATTTATTTGCAGAAACATTGTCAGAATTATTACAAAAAAGTTTGGCAACCGCATTACACGACCAACAACGTTTAATGAGTATCAATGTTGGGCAAATTGTACATAAAGCGATTGAAGATACGCCAGAATTACATCAAATGCTCCGTTTATTCCCTGTGATAGGTAGTGTTTTAGAATCACAAATTCAAAGCATTGGACAACGTTTAGGCGAAAATATTACACATGGGTTGGTACAACCTTTTGTGGAAAAATCGAATGA
>JBHACK010000198.1:0-16290 GCA_041854545.1 Acinetobacter sp.
ATCCACAAGGCAACTAAAATAAAGCCTACTTGTGTAGATAAAATACCTTTATCAATATTTTCTTGACCAAGGCTTGGGCCAATGACACGCTCTTCCACAAAATACATTGGAGCAGCCAACGCACCTGCACGCAACATCAAGGCAAGCTCATCTGCTTCTTTGGCAGAATCTAAGCCTGTAATACGAAAACTTGCTCCTAATGTACTTTGAACAGTCGCTACGTTAATGATAACGGATTCGGTATAAGGTACACGAACTTCTTTCATTTCGCCTGTTTCAGGGTCAGCTTCATGGCTAATTTTTTGTTTATGTTCAATAAACAATACCGCCATTGGCTTGCCAATCGCTGAACGAGTGGCATCAGCCATCAATTTACCGCCTGAAGTATCAAGAGTAATATTCACTTCTGAACCTGGGGCATCTTGGCTAAGACCTGACGTTGCACCTTGAACACGTTCACCTGTTACAATGCGGTTACGTTGTAATAAATAGGTTTGACCATCAAGCGTTTTAAAAGGGAAAGCTTCTGTGCCTGCAGGAGCAGGTTGCCCTTGTTGATAGTCTTTCATTTGGTCAGCGACCATACGGAACTCAAGGTTTGCTGTACGACCAAGGACACGTTTTGCTTCCGCAGTATCTTGTACCCCCGGTAATTGCACCACAATACGGTTTGCCCCTTGTGTTTGCACTACAGCTTCAGCTACACCTAATTCATTAATACGATTACGCAAAGTAATTAAGTTTTGTTGAACCGCTTCACTTTGAATTTGCTGACGATAACTATCACTATACGTTAAACGTAAACTTGCCCCTGCTTCAGTAGCTAAGGCTTGTTGTGTAAAGTTACTGTCTAAACGGCGTAAAAAACTGGCAGCCGTTTCACGGTCATCATTATTAGCAAATAAAAGGGTAATTGAATTGTCTGGATTCAAGGTTAAGCTGGTATAGCTAATTTTATTACTTGCTAGCTGACGACGCATATCGCTCACGGCACTGTCTAAACGTTGAGCAAGAGCTTTATTCATATCCACTTCAAGTAAGAAGTGAACCCCACCACGCAAGTCCAAACCAAGTTTCATTGGTTTTGCACCAATATCACGCAACCATTGTGGTGTTGTTGGTGCTAAGTTTAAAGCGACCACATAATCATCACCCAATTCACGGCGTAATAAACCTTGGGCTTTTAATTGTGCTTCAGATGTGGATAAACGGAGAAGTGCTGTATTGTTCGCAAAAGAGTTATTATGACTTTCAATATCAGCAGTTTTAAGAATTTGTTCTGCTTGTTGTACAATGCTAGCATCAAGCACCGTTCCTGCCTTTGCCCCTGAAATTTGTATCGCAGGTTCATCAGGATACAAACTTGGCAAGGCGTACAGGGTACTAATGGTCAGCACGACAAGAATCAGCAGATATTTCCATGCAGGGTAACGCATTTTTGCTTACTTCTTTTAGTATGGGCGAGTAGAGCAATCTTATAAGAACCTGTTCACAATTAATTATGCTTGCATATTTTTGTAGAATCTTACATACAAAATCATTGCTTTTTTGACAAAAATGGCTAAATCTTGCTTTCCTTCGTCAAAAAACTTGCTTGATAGAACCACTATCATCCTGCATTTTTTCCTTGAAAAGCTGGCGATTTATCTCATTTTTGCCTAAAAAATTAATCATGAACAGGTTCTTAAATTGCCCATTCGCAATTTTAAAGATTATTTAATGTTCCTTCTGGAAGTACAGAAATCACACTGGCACGTTGAATTTTGATTTCCACGCCTTTGCTTAATTCAATGACTGCAATATCATCTTGTAATTTTGTGATACGCCCCATTAAACCGCCTGCAAACATCACTTCGCTACCAACAGTTAAACTATTGATTAATTCACGATGCTCTTTTGCACGTTTTGATTGTGGACGCCAAATTAAGAAATAGAAAATCGCAATCATTGCGACCATCATAAAAATGCTCATCATTGGGCTTTGAGCCGCTGGAGCAGTCGTTCCGCTTGCATGAGCGGTTGCAATAAAGAAACTCATAACAGTATCCTAAAAAAATAATATGTCATAGTTTAACAAGTTATCGATAAAAACGTGTTAAACTTTTATTACGGAATGAGATAAAATGGTTTAAAAATAATCAAAACACCCATTAAGATTCAAAATTTAATGGCGGAATGTCTAAACCACGACGTGCATAAAAATCTTGTACAAATTCATCAAACTTATCTTCATCTAACGCTTGACGAATCATCTCCATTAAACGTTGATAATAACGTAAATTATGAATCGTACCGAGCATGGATGCGAGCATTTCACCGCATTTCTCTAAATGATATAGATAAGCACGAGTGAAATTTTGACAAGTATAACAATCACAATGTGGGTCAAGTGGTGATTGGTCATGACGATATTGACTATTACGAATACGCACTAAACCATCGGTTACAAAATAATGTCCATTACGTGCGTTACGCGTTGGCATGACACAGTCAAACATATCCACACCACGGCGTACCGCTTCTACAATATCTTCAGGTTTCCCTACGCCCATCAAATAACGTGGTTTATCTTGTGGCATTTTATTCGGTAAATAATCTAAGACTTTGAGCATTTCTTCTTTAGGTTCACCAACCGAAAGACCGCCAATCGCATAACCATCAAAACCAATTTCTAATAAACCATTAAGCGATTCATCACGCAAGTCTTCATACATTCCGCCTTGAATAATGCCAAATAACGCATTAGGATTACCATTTTCCACATGAGCTGTTTTACAACGTTTTGCCCAACGTAACGATAATTGCAATGATTCTTGAGCTTGTTGATGTGTTGCTGGATATGGGGTGCATTCATCAAAAATCATCACAATGTCTGAATTTAAGACACGCTGAATCTCCATGGAAATTTCAGGGGATAAAAACACTTTTGAACCATCAATCGGTGAGCGGAAGGTTACGCCTTCTTCCGCAATTTTACGCATTTTCCCTAAACTGAACACTTGGAAACCACCAGAATCGGTTAAAATGGGCTTATTCCAACGGATAAACTCATGTAATCCGCCGTGTTGCTTAATCACTTCTAAACCGGGGCGTAAATATAAATGGAAGGTATTACCTAAAATAATTTGTGCTTGAATGTCTTCAATATCTCGTGGCAACATACCTTTGACTGTACCGTAAGTTCCCACAGGCATAAAAACAGGCGTTTCAATCGTGCCATGCTCTAAGGTCAAACGACCACGGCGAGCACGACCCGATTGTGATAATTTTTCAAATTTCATAAATACATCTCAAGGCGAAAAAACAGTTCGCTGACTAAAATTCTACATTTTAGCAAAAAATGATTCAGTTGAAAAATAAATCTCTCCAATAAAAAAAATCCCATCTTTTTTGATGGGATTAAAAAAAAGAAAACATTAACTGACTTGTAATTGATTCACAAGATTTGTATAGCCTTCTTGTTTAGCTTTCAAGCGTTGCCGTAATAGAGCAACTTCAAATACAACAGGAATCGTTACACGATAAGCCGCTCCTGAAATATCGATAAGCGTCCATGCTCCAGTAATAGCCCATCCAATAGGCCCTACTGCAAGAGCTAAACCTCTTGTTAAAGTACTGTTTGCAACAAGTGTTAATCCTTTCCCTGTAAGGGCTCTTGCAACTGAATTTGCAATAATAAGACTTAATTTATAGGAAGCAAATCCACCATGTCTAAAAGCTGCTTGAAATGCCATACCTAAAAATTGTGGTGTAAGGTTATTTAAACTTATTCCACCAAATTCTTGAGCAAATTGCTTTCTCTCTTCTATGCTCATTTTATCAAGGGCTTTGTTTAACGTATTTAAAAATAAACGTTCTTCAATATCAATAGTACTTGATTCTTTATTGTATGACACTTTTAATTTATCACACACATCGCATAAAACCTCTCGGTAAGGAACACCTTTACCACCACGAAAGAGTGTAACAAAAGTATTTGCTCCAAAACATTGAATTTCAGCAGCAATATTTTCCCAATACATTTTATGATTAGGAGCATGTTTTTTGTATACATCACTCATAGTGAGTTCTTCAGTCAAGCGAGTCTTTCCGTCTTTATCATAAATTAGGCAACGGACTAAATCATTTAATTCTTGAGATGAGCAATTTTTTAAAAATTCTAAATCATGGTCGTACCTATAAGCCATTATACACTCCTAAAAAGTAAATTATTTATTACAAATTTTATGGTAAAGTTTTTAAAAAGTCAATTATAGTTTTCTTTTTGATGTTTAAAAGGTGTTGGTTATAAGCATAAATTATTTCAAACTAAAGATATGAAAGAACCTGTATCACCACATCGACAACGTCTTGTTTTTGCAAAAAATATGCGAAAAGTTCGGCGTTGGAAAGAAATCTCTCAAGAAGCGTTGGCTTTAAACGCTGGAGTGAGTCGTACTTATATTGGAGAAATTGAGAGAGGGGAGAGAGCTGTTTCTATTGATGTAATGGGAAGAATCGCAGATACTTTAAGTATAGAATTGTTTGAATTAGTAAAAGAAGAACTCTCTTTGGAAATTTTAAAAGTAAAAAAGTAATCGGTGTAGATTGTTTAAAAATTGTAATATTGTATGATAATCGATAGAAAATGCAAAAATTCCACAAAGCCTTACTATTCAAGTAAAGGCAAATTCTTTATACTATAGCATTGCTTTTTTGGTGAGAAATGATTCTTATCAAATCATCATCGACCTGTTTTAAACTATTGAGTAAGCTATGGCTGTAACTAAAAAATCGGTAAATATCAATAATATCAGAAACTTCTCGATTATTGCCCATATTGACCATGGGAAATCTACTCTTGCTGACCGTTTTATCCAAACCTGTGGCGGTTTACAAGACCGTGAAATGCAAGAGCAAGTGCTAGACTCAATGGATTTAGAACGTGAACGTGGTATTACCATTAAAGCAGCATCTGTTACCTTATACTATAACCACCCAAATGGACAAGAATATCAATTAAACTTTATTGATACCCCTGGACACGTGGACTTTTCTTATGAAGTTTCCCGCTCTTTAGCAGCGTGTGAAGGGGCTTTGCTCGTTGTAGATGCGGCACAAGGGGTAGAGGCTCAATCCGTTGCCAACTGTTATACTGCGATTGAACAAAATCTCGAAGTTTTACCGATTTTAAATAAAATTGATTTGCCACAAGCTGAACCTGAACGTGTGATTCAAGAAATTGAAGATATTATTGGCATTGAGGCAACCGATGCTCCAACGTGTTCGGCAAAAACAGGTTTAGGTATTGATGGTGTCCTTGAGCGTTTAGTCGATGTGATTCCGCCACCAAAAGGCGACCGTGAAGCTCCATTACAAGCCTTAATTATTGACTCTTGGTTTGATAACTATTTAGGGGTTGTGTCGTTGGTGCGTATCAAAGAAGGACGTATCCGTAAAGGCGATAAAATGTTGGTTAAATCAACAGGACAAACTCACCCTGTAACATCAGTTGGGGTATTTAACCCGAAACATACTGAAACGGATATGTTGGAAGCAGGCGAAGTTGGGTTTGTCATCGCAGGCATTAAAGATATTTTTGGAGCACCTGTTGGGGATACCATTACCCTATCAAATACTCCTGAAGTCCCTGCATTAGAAGGCTTTAAAAAAGTAAAACCACAAGTATATGCAGGCTTATTCCCAATCGATGCTAGTGATTTTGAACCATTCCGTGAAGCCTTACAAAAATTACAAATTAATGATTCAGCATTATTTTTTGAACCAGAAAGTTCAGATGCTTTAGGTTTTGGTTTCCGTTGTGGTTTCTTAGGCATGTTACACATGGAAATTGTGCAAGAACGCCTAGAACGTGAATATGACTTAGATTTAATTACATCTGCACCAACGGTTGTATATGAAGCCATTACCAAAAAAGGCGAAACCATTTATATTGATAGCCCTTCAAAAATGCCTGAAGGGGGAACTGTTGAAGATTTGCGTGAGCCGATTGCAGAATGTCATATCTTAGTCCCACAAGATTATTTAGGAAATGTCATTACCCTATGTATTGAACGCCGTGGTGTACAAAAAGATATGAAATTCTTAGGTAATCAAGTCTCTTTAACCTTTGAAATTCCAATGGCAGAAGTGGTGATGGATTTCTTTGACCGCTTAAAATCATGCTCACGAGGTTTTGCATCTTTAGACTATAATTTTGTACGTTTTGAAAGTTCAAATTTAGTAAAAGTAGATGTATTAATTAATGGCGATAAGGTCGATGCTTTAGCCATGATTTGCCATCGTAATGATGCTCGTCATCGTGGTATTGCCTTAGTGGAAAAAATGAAAGATTTAATTCCACGTCAAATGTTTGATGTTGCCATTCAAGCGGCGATTGGTGCCCAAATTATTGCACGTTCAACTGTAAAAGCAATGCGTAAAAACGTATTAGCAAAATGTTATGGCGGTGATGTCAGCCGTAAGAAAAAATTATTAGCAAAACAAAAAGAAGGTAAAAAACGTATGAAACAAGTGGGTAGTGTTGAAATCCCACAAGAAGCGTTTTTAGCTGTCTTACAAGTAGATAAAAAATAAGTGAGACTAGGTGATGGATTTTGATTTTAATCTGATACTGGTTCCTGCCACACTCATTTTTTTCTTTATTTGGCTATTAGACAAATTTGTATTAAAACAACGGGCAACCAAAGGCAAAGATGAACATTTCCTGATTAGTTGGGCATATGATTTTTGGCCTGTGTTAGCTGTGGTTTTGGTAGTACGTTCATTTTTTTATGAACCGTTTAATATTCCATCAGAATCGATGGTTCCGGGTTTAGAAGTTGGTGATTTTGTTTTAGTCAGTAAATCATCGTATGGAACACGTTTGCCATTAGTCCATACCAAGATTTTTGGTTCAGGTGAACCACAACATGGACAAGTTGCGGTATTTCGTTATCCAGTCAATCCAAAACAAAGTTATATTAAACGTGTGATTGGTGTGGGCGGAGATACCGTCAGTATGCAAAATGGAGCATTGAGCATTAATGGTCAAGCGGTTGAACGTAAACTTTTAGATACCATTACACAAGATATTACCTTGCGTTATCGTTGTGAAGATGCAAAAGTTTTATTCCCAACAGATACGAATATTCAACAATATGACTGTAATAGTCCGCAAGTACAACAACAAGGTGTGCCTGTGGTTCATCAAGGTATTATTGTGGAACGTTATGAAAATACGTTAGGACAACATCAATTTTTAACCCATCAATTTGCAGCACAACAAACAAATGAGATGAATCAACGTATTATTGATAAACGAGATATCCCAATTACTGCACATCAAAATTGGACAGTAAAAGTACCTGCAGGACACTATTTAATGTTAGGTGATAACCGTGACCAAAGTGCAGATAGTCGTGAATGGGGCTTTGTGCCTGAAGAAAATTTAGTGGGTCAAGCATTCTATATTTGGATGCATAAAGAAGCAGGTTTTAATATACCAAGTTTTAGCCGTAATGGCAGTATTCAATAATGCTCATCAACTGAGAGTGGAGTAAGTTATGCGTAAATTTCAACAAGGGTCATCATATGCATCATTTGCATTAGGTGTGATTCTATTCTGTTTAATTTTAAAAATTGGTGCAGCAGTTGGACCTGCTTACCTAGATGATAGATTAATTAATAGTCAAATAAGCGAAATTGTTGCTATAAGTAATAAAGATATGGATAAATATAAATTTATGAATGAGTTACAAAAACGTTTAGATATGAATAATTTGCGTGATATTAAACCAGAAGAAATATTGCAAGTACAGCAAACTGGAAGTGGTGTAGTAGTCACTAAAAAATATGAAGTTCGTAAGAATTTTATGTTAAATATTGATTTGGCAGTAACTTTTGAGAAAAAATTTGACAAGAACTCAATCAAAAATTAAGGACATTCGTTTAATGCAACGTTTAGGCTATCAATTTAATGATAGCCAGCTGTTGCAACGAGCCTTAACACATCGCTCTGTAAAAATACACAATTACGAACGCCTAGAATTTTTAGGAGATTCGTTATTGAGCGTGATTATTGCTCAATATTTATATCATCATTATCCCAATGAAAATGAAGGGCGATTAACCCGTATGCGGGCGACATTGGTTCGTCAAGAAACATTGGGGAAAATTGCCAAAGACTTACAACTTAGCCAGCATTTAATTTTAAGTGTTGGTGAGCTAAAATCAGGCGGACATAATCGAGAGTCTATTTTAGCGGATGTTGTGGAAGCGATTATTGCAGCAATTTATTTGGATAGTGATGATTTAGAGTTATTAAATAGCATCGTCCTAACATGGTATCGTCCATATTTACAAGATTTAGCCGAACCTGAACAATTAAAAGACCCGAAAACACGGTTACAAGAATATTTACAAGCACGCCGTCAAGCACTTCCTGTCTATGAAGTCTTGCATATTCAAGGCGATGCCCCAAATCAAATTTTTACTGTACAATGTACTGTTGCAGGCTTACCGAATCATCAAGCAACAGGCACCAGCCGACGTTTTGCGGAGCAGACAGTGGCAGCCAAAATGTTAGCTTTATTGGAGCAATAAATGAATACAGAACAAGTAACAACCGAATCACAACAAGATGATGTGATTGATGCCTTTTTTAAATCTTCTGGGCAAACGATTCCAAGTGATTTCCGTAGTGGTTTTGTGGCGATTGTGGGTCGTCCAAATGTTGGAAAATCAACCTTAATGAACCATTTATTAGGGCAAAAATTGTCCATTACTTCACGAAAGCCACAAACTACACGCCATAAAATTGTAGGGATTGATAGCCGTGAAAAAATGCAAGCGGTGTATGTCGATACCCCCGGAATGCACAAAAAAGAAGTGCGTGCTATCAATAAGATGATGAATAAGGCGGCGACTTCAGCATTGCGAGATGTGAATTTAGTGCTTTTTGTGATTGATGGTCAAAAATGGACGCAAAACGATGAATTAGTGTTGGAAAAACTAAAAAATGCAGAAATGCCTGTGATTTTAGTGATTAATAAAGTCGATACGTTGGACGATAAAAAAGCATTATTACCACTTATTCAAGAACGAATTCAGCTGATGAATTTTGCTGAAATTGTACCAGTCTCTGCATTACGCAATCAAAATCTTGAGCATTTGCGTGAAACCATTGAAAAATATTTACCTTTTGCACCACCATTATACTCAACTGACCAAATTACCGACCGTTCAGAGCGTTTTTTGGCGAGTGAGATTATCCGTGAAAAAATTATGCGTCAATTAGGCGAAGAATTGCCGTATGATTTAACTGTACAAATCGAAAGTTTTAAAACCGAAGAGCCTGAAATTAATGAAAAAACAGGTAAATTAAAGCCTGCGTGTACTTATATTGATGCGACAGTTTTTGTAGAACGAGTGGGACAAAAAGCCATCGTCATTGGTGATAAAGGCAAAAAGCTCAAACAAATTGGGATTGATGCACGCACCGATATGGAAAAAATGTTTGAACAAAAAATCATGCTTTCTTTATGGGTTAAAGTCAAAGGCGGTTGGTCAGATGATGAGCGTGCCTTAAAAAGTTTAGGCTATAGCGATATTTAATGACAATGAGATGTCTATTATGATGGATAATGGACATCAAGCATGAGTAAACAATGTCTTTATTGCGAATTTCTATCATCTTAATAACGCTTTGTACATTACAAGCGTGTGTACATAAAATTGTAACTGTTCCTGTAAAAGTTGCCTATGGTGTAACCAAAGGCGTCGTAAAAGGGACGGTTGCGGTTGCAGATGCGATGTATGAAACAGATGCAGAAGCACAAGAAAAAGCCGAGAAAAAACAAAAGAAAGCAGAACAGAAAAAGCAAAAAGAACAAGAAAAACAAGCGAAAAAACAACAGAATAATGCTGAATCTGATGATTAACTATGCGAAATGAACTATTAACTGGTTATGTGATACATACACGAAAATACCGAGAAAAAAGTCATATCGTTTATCTGTTTAGTCAAGAGCATGGGCGAGTAAATGGCATTTTACGGCAAGCCCCACCGCCACAGTACCAACTCATGCGTGTCTATGCCACAGGACGCAATGAATTAAAAACATTTAATCAATTAGAATTGAGTCAAGCCCCGACTTTTTTAACAGGAGATGCCTTTTTTATTGGCTTTTATTTAAATGAATTATTATTAAAAATCTTGCCAATGGAACAACAATTTTCTGAACTTTTTCAACAATATCAACAAAGTATGATGCAACTGTTACACTTATCTTTAATGGAAGATTCAGACAGCTATCTTAGACAAATTTTACGCCAATTTGAATATGTTTTATTATCCGATTTAGGGGATTTACCAAATTTTGATTGTGATGTGCAACAAAAATTGATTGTACCATCACATCATTATTATTTTGAAGTGAATGAAGGGTTTGTCAGCTGTGAACCTACGCTTGGAAAATGGACAGGAGAGCAAATTATTGCAATGCAGTCCTATCAACAGGGGGAGTTTAATGCACCACAGCTATCATTATTAACAGGATTATGTCGGCAAATTTTAAATCATTTATTAGGCAATAAGCCTTTGAAAAGTCGGCAGTTATGGCAACAACATAAAGCAAAAAAATAGGACATCATACATATGATATCCTATTTTGCATCAAGCCGTATTGATTATTTTTTAACAATTAATACAGCAAGTTCTGTGCTGGCTAACACATCTTGAGCCAAACTACCTAAGACTAATTTTTTAAAGCCTTGATAGCCATGAGAACCCATCACCACTAAATCAATCCCTGTATTTTCAGCAACCGTTACAATACTTTCTGCGTTGATTTGACCTTCAACCACAAGTGTTTCAATTTCAAGGTCAAATTCAGTCGCACATAAAGTTTTTGCTTGCTCAAGTAAATGTGTTGCTTTTTCATATGCACCGATGGCATAGCTTTTCAACATAGGTGCAATGCTGTTCATACTTTCAGGGTTATTTGGGTCTGCAATCACCAAGCTCACCGCAGTTAATTTCGCACCAACTGATTTTGCAATATTAGCCGCTTGTTTTAATGCAGAAAAAGACAAATCTGAACCATCAAATGGAACGAGAAGATGTTGATATGCCATGAGCAAAACTCCTATCATCTTGAAAAAAATCAAACTTTATAATGATGATAATAGGACGAAATGATAAAAACCACAAGGGCAAGATGCTAATTATTTGTACAATCTAAAACAGAAAAATAGATGATAATTGGAAAAATGATTTGATATTACGATTAAGATGATAAAAATATTTTGTTTTACCTATGGAGAAAAAGTGAGTATGATAACATCATTGAAAGATTGAATAGACTTAAAGGAGTCTGAACCATGTTAGACCAAAATACAACCGCACAATTAAAAACATTGTTAGAGCGTTTAGAATCACCGATTGAACTTGTTGCATCATTAGATGATTCTGAAAAATCAGCAAAAATCAAAGAATTAGTAGAAGAAGTTGTCGCACTTTCTGACAAAGTTTCTGCACGTTTTGATGGAACACATAGCCGTCGTCCAAGCTTTGGTATTGCAAAAGTGGGTGAGCAACCTCGTGTACACTTTGCAGGCTTGCCAATGGGGCATGAATTTACATCATTAATTTTAGCCTTATTACAAACATCTGGTTATGCACCAAAAGTTTCAGATGAAATTTTAGAGCAAATCAAAGGTTTAAACTTAACCGCTAATTTTGATGTGTTTGTTTCATTAAGCTGTCATAACTGCCCAGATGTTGTACAAGCATTAAACTTAATCGCAATTTACAATCCAAATACAACCACAACCATGATTGATGGTGCATTCTTCCAAGAAGAAGTGGAAGAGCGTAAAATCATGGCTGTCCCAATGGTTTTCCAAGACAATAACCATCTTGGACAAGGGCGTATGACCTTAGAAGAAATCATTGCTAAATTAGATACTAACGCATCAGCACGTGATGCAGAAAAAATCAATGCCAAAGAAGCATTTGATGTATTAGTGATTGGTGGGGGGCCTGCTGGCAATACAGCGGCAATTTATGCGGCTCGTAAAGGGATTCGCACCGGTATCGTAGCAGAGCGTATGGGCGGTCAAGTAATGGATACGATGGATATTGAAAACTTTACATCTGTCCAAAAAACACAAGGCCCTAAATTTGCTGCAGATATGGAAGCACATGTGCGTGAATATGGTGTGGACATCATGAATTTACAGCGTGTGAAAAATATCATTGGTGCAGACCAAACCGCAAATGGTTTAGTTCATGTTGAACTTGAAAATGGTGCAAAACTTGAATCAAAAACTGTGATTTTAGCGACTGGGGCTCGTTGGCGTGAAATGAATGTACCAGGGGAAGCAGAATACCGCACCCGTGGTGTTGCATATTGCCCACACTGTGATGGCCCGTTATTTAAAGGCAAAAAAGTTGCGGTGATTGGTGGTGGAAACTCAGGTGTAGAAGCGGCGATTGACTTAGCAGGCGTGGTTGAACACGTTACTTTAGTTGAGTTTGATACTAAATTGCGTGCAGACCAAGTATTACAAGATAAATTGCGTAGCTTACCAAATACCAATATCATCATGAATGCCTTATCAACTGAAGTTGCAGGCGATGGTAGTCAAGTTGTAGGCTTAAAATACAAAGACCGTGCAACAGATGCTGAACATCAAGTTGATTTATCAGGTATTTTTGTACAAATTGGTTTGTTACCAAATACGGATTTCTTAAAACAAACGGCTGTTGAATTAAGCCCTCGTGGAGAAATTGTTATCAATGAACGCAATGAAACAAATGTTAAAGGCGTGTTTGCCGCAGGTGACTGTACAACCGTACCATACAAACAAATCATTATTGCAACAGGTGAAGGGGCAAAAGCGTCATTGTCAGCATTTGATTATATTATCCGTTCTGGACAATAAATCATAACGTTCACATCGTTGAATCAAATATCGCCTAAATCTTTAAGAGATTAGGCGATATTTTTATTTTAAGCGTTTAATAAACTTCACAAAACAATCATAAAGATGTACAAAAAAAACACTTAAATTATGGAGAAAATATGAAAATAACGCTTGATTAAAGCAAAAAATAAGATTATATTTTGCACCTGAGAAATGCTCTCAAAACATGATGATAAATTGAAATCTCATGCAAAATACGCTGGTTTAATTAAATCCAAATACAACAGACTTATTTAATTAAATCATCATTCAGTTTACCTATGATAGGAAATAAAACATGAACAAGTTACTTGTTGCTTTAGGTTTAGCTACCACTGTTGCATTAGTGGGTTGTGGTGGTGCACAAGAAGAAGCAAAAAAAGCTGCAAATGCAACTAAAGAAGCAGCAACTGCAACTGTAGATGCAGCTAAACAAGGTGCTGAAGCGACTGCAGAAGCGGCAAAACAAGGTGTAGAAGCAACTGCAGATGCAGCTAAACAAGGCGTAGAAGCAGGTAAAGAAGCTGCAACAGCAACAGTTGAAGCAGGCAAAGAAGCAGCGACTGCAACAGTAGAAGCTGGTAAAGAAGCTGCAAATGCAACTGTTCAAGCAGGCAAAGATGTTGCAACAGCAACTGCTGAAGCAGGTAAAGAAGTAGCGAAAGCAGGTGCTGAAGCTGGTCAAGCAGTTGCAACTGATGTTAAAGCTGCTGGTCAAGAAGCAGTAGCAGGTGCTGAAGCTGCAAAAGCTGCTGTAACTGGCGAGAAAAAATAATCTTTAAACAAGATTATAAAAGCCTTATGGAAACATAAGGCTTTTTGCTTTAAAAATAGACAGAATAAATAAAAAAATAAACAGAATACTTGAAAATATCTAATCTATCCCTCATATTTATTACTAAGAACTATCTTAATTAAATTAGATAACATTTTGAAAAATAATTAAAAATTTTTATAAAATACACTTGAAATCCTAAAAAACGCACTTATCTATAATAACAAGTTCAACAATATTTTAAGGAAACAACCTATGCGATTCGAACAATTTACCAATCGATTACAACAAACTTTATCTGATGCTCAACGCCTTGCAACAGGTAAAGACCATACGTCCATTAGCCCATTACATATACTTGCAAGTTTGCTTAATGAAGCATCAAACCAAAGTTTATTACAGCAAGCAGGGGCAAATTTACCAAGTTTGCAACAACAACTTAACCGAGCCATTAACGATTTAGCAACGATTAGCAACCCGACAGGTGATGTACAACTGAACCCTGAATCGGTAAAAATCTTAAATTTAGCAGATAGTTATGCTCAAAAAGCAGGAGATGACTTTTTATCAACTGACTGGGTGTTATTAGCACTGGCTGAACAAGGCGAAAGCAAAAAACTGATTGAACAATCAGGGGCAACTGCCAAAAATTTAAAAACCATTATTGAAAAAATTCGTGGAGATGAAAAAGTGATGAGCAATAATCATGAAGAACAACGAGAAGCACTCAGCAAATATACCATTGACCTAACTGAGCGTGCATTAGCAGGTAAATTAGACCCTGTGATTGGACGTGATGATGAAATTCGCCGTACCGTACAAGTGCTTTCTCGCCGTACCAAAAATAATCCAGTTTTGATTGGTGAACCAGGAGTTGGAAAAACTGCGATTGTAGAAGGCTTGGCTCAACGTATTGTCAATGGTGAAGTGCCTGAAAGTCTAAAAGGCAAACGTGTCTTATCTTTAGACTTAGGGGCTTTGCTCGCAGGTGCAAAATATCGTGGTGAGTTTGAAGAGCGTTTAAAAGCCGTTTTAACCGATTTAGCAAAACACGATGGCGAAATTATTTTATTTATTGATGAGTTACATACGCTTGTCGGTGCAGGAAAAACCGATGGGGCGATGGACGCAGGCAATATGTTAAAACCTGCTTTGGCTCGTGGTGAGTTACGTTGCGTTGGTGCGACCACTTTAGATGAATATCGTCAATATATTGAAAAAGATGCTGCATTAGAACGTCGTTTCCAAAAAGTACAAGTTGATGAACCAACGGTTGAAGATACCATTGCCATTTTGCGTGGTTTAAAACAACGTTATGAACTTCATCATGGGGTACGCATTTTAGACTCTGCAATTATTGCCGCAGCGAAAATGTCGCACCGCTATATTACTGACCGTCAGTTACCAGACAAAGCCATTGATTTAATTGATGAAGCGGCATCTCGCATTAAAATGGAATTAGATTCCAAACCTGAAGCGATGGACAAACTTGACCGCCGTATCATTCAGCTGAAAATGCAATTAGAAACGGTGAAAAAAGATGATGATGTGGGCAGTCTTGCGGAAGTGAAACATCTTGAAAGCCAAATTGCTGAATTATCCAAAGAATATAATGATTTGGAAGAAATTTGGAAAGCTGAAAAGGCATTAGTTGAAGGCACAAAACAGGCACAAGTTAAACTTGACCAAGCCCGCATTGCCTTAGAAAAAGCTCAACGAGATGGCGATTATACCGAAGCTGGACGTTTGCAATATGGTGTGATTCCAGAGTTAATGAAACAACTGGAACACGATGAACAAGCCGAAGATAACGAAGTACCAAAATTATTGCGTGATAAAGTGACTGATAATGAAATTGCAGAAGTCGTTTCATCTGCAACGGGTATTCCAGTAGCAAAAATGTTACAAGGTGAACGTGAAAAATTATTGCAAATGGAAGAATTTTTACATCGTCGAGTGGTTGGACAAGATGAAGCCGTGGTTGCGGTTGCCAATGCCGTTCGCCGTAGTCGTGCAGGGCTGTCAGACCCAAATCGTCCAAGTGGTTCATTCCTATTCTTAGGGCCAACAGGTGTAGGGAAAACAGAATTAACTAAAGCCTTAGCGAATTTTCTATTTGACAGTGATGATGCGATGGTGCGTATCGATATGTCAGAATTTATGGAAAAACATAGCGTTAGTCGTTTAGTTGGAGCTCCTCCGGGGTATGTGGGTTATGAAGAAGGTGGAGTATTAACCGAAGCAGTACGTCGTAAACCTTATAGCGTGGTCTTGTTTGATGAAGTGGAAAAAGCACATCCAGATGTATTTAACATCTTACTACAAGTCCTTGATGATGGGCGTTTAACCGATTCTCATGGTCGTGTCGTGGATTTTAAAAATACAGTGATTGTGATGACATCAAACTTAGGCTCTGCAGATGTTCGTGAATTAGGCGAAGATGCGACTCCTGAACAAGTCAAAGCAGTCGTGATGAATGCGGTTGGACAACATTTCCGCCCAGAATTTATCAACCGTATTGATGAAGTCGTTACCTTCCATAGCTTACAAAAAGCTCAAATGCGTGG
>JBHACK010000199.1:0-16191 GCA_041854545.1 Acinetobacter sp.
ATTTAATTTGTAATGCCGATGAGATGGAACCGGGGACATTTAAAGACCGTCTATTAATGGAGCGTTTACCGCATCAATTAATTGAAGGAATGTTAATTGCAGGTTATACGCTTGAAGCCACTCAAGGTTATATCTTTATCCGTGGTGAATATATCGAAGCGGCGAAGTATCTCAATGAAGCCTTAGACCAATGCCGTGAAAAAGGCTATCTTGGTGAAAATATTTTAGGTACAGGTTGGAACTTTGAACTTCATGTGCATACAGGGGCAGGGCGTTATATCTGTGGTGAAGAAACTGCATTGATTAACTCGCTTGAAGGTCGCCGTGCGAATCCGCGTACCAAACCGCCATTCCCACAAGTGGCAGGTGCATGGGGTCGTCCAACGATTGTCAATAACGTTGAGACTTATAATAATTTACCTGCGATTTTGTTGCGTGGCCCAGAGTGGTATATCAACCTTTCTGCTCACAAGTCGAAAGACCCTGGCACTAAAATCTATGGTGCATCAGGTAAAGTAAAATTCCCCGGCTTATGGGAATTACCATTTGGTACAACTGCTCGTGAAGTCATTGAAGAGCATGCAGGTGGTATGCGTGATGGCTTAAAGTTAAAAGCGTGGTTACCGGGTGGGGCATCAACCGACTTTTTAACTGATGAGCATATTGATTTACCAATGGACTCAGAAAGCATTATGAAAGCAGGTTCTCGTTTAGGAACGTGCTTGCTGATGGTGGTAGATGAAACGCAATGTATGGTGTCATTGACCCGTAATTTAGAAGAGTTCTTTGCTCGTGAATCATGTGGTTGGTGTACGCCGTGCCGTGATGGTTTACCATGGAGCGTCAAAGCATTAAAAGCAATCGAAAATGGTGAAGGTAAAATTGAAGATATTCAACATCTTCAAGAACTCACTAAAAAGTTGTGGATTGGTAAAACGTTCTGTGCCCATGCTCCAGGTGCGATGGAACCTTTACAAAGTGCATTAAAATATTTCCGTAGCGAGTTTGAAGCAAAAATTCTTAATTTGCCGAATCAAACCAGCAAGTCGGAACAAGCGTAAGGAATTCGTCGATGGCTACTATTCATGTCGATGGAAAACAATACGAAGTCAATGGCTCTGACAATTTATTGCAAGCCTGTTTGTCTTTAGGTATTGATATTCCGTATTTTTGCTGGCACCCGTCTTTAGGTTCAGTTGGCTCTTGCCGTCAATGTGCGGTAAAACAATATAATGATGCAAATGATACACGTGGACGTTTAGTGATGTCGTGTATGACACCTGCATCAGCTCCAAATGGTGATGTATATATTTCTGTTGAAGACCAAGAAGCAGTCGATTTTCGTGAGTCTGTGGTTGAGTTTTTAATGACCAATCATCCACATGACTGCCCAGTCTGTGAAGAAGGTGGACATTGTCATTTACAAGATATGACGGTAATGACAGGTCATGACCGTCGTCGTTATCGTTTTACAAAACGTACTCATTATAACCAAGAGTTAGGTTCGTTTATTGCACATGAAATGAACCGTTGTATTGCGTGTTATCGTTGTGTACGTTATTACCGTGATTATGCGGGTGGTACAGATTTTGGTGTATATGCGAACGCATCTCGTGTTTATTTCGGTCGCCCAGAATCAGGTACATTAGAATCTGAATTTTCAGGTAACTTGACTGAAGTATGTCCAACTGGTGTATTTACAGATAAAACACATTCTGAGCGTTATAACCGTAAATGGGATATGCAGTATGCTCCAAGTGTGTGTCAAGGCTGTTCATCAGGCTGTAACATTTCCCCAGGGGAACGTTATGGCGAATTACGCCGTATTGAAAACCGTTTCAATGGTGATGTAAACCAATACTTCTTATGTGATAAAGGTCGTTTTGGTGCAGGTTATGTAAATAATGCAGACCGCCCACGTCAGCCACAGTTCCGTGCGGATGAAAGTGTCGCAACTGTCAGCGTTGACCAAGCCTTAGACCGTGCGATTGCAACCTTAAAAGGTAAAAAAGTTTTGGGGATTGGTTCACCACGTGCAAGTTTAGAAACTAACTATGCGTTGCGTGAATTAGTTGGGCAAGAGAACTACTCAACAGGTATGTCAACCAAAGAGCAAAGTTTGGTTGAACTTGCGATTTCAATCATGCAAAGTGAAGGCATTTACAACCCAACAATGCGTGAAATTGAAAGCTATGATGCGGTGTTAATTTTAGGTGAAGATTTAACCCAAACAGCACCACGCATGGCATTATCTGTTCGTCAAGCAGCGAAAAATAAAGCAAAAGAAATGGCTGCTGCTCGCCGTACTGATAGTTGGTTGGCTGAACCTGTACAGCGTATTGCTCAAAATGAGAAATCACCAATTTACATTTTAGCAACTACACAAACTCGTTTATCTGATGTAGCAGAAGCTGAAGTTGTTGCATCGCCAAATGACATTGCTCGTTTAGGTTTTGCGATTGCAAGTCACTTAAAAGGTGAGAGTATTGTTGGTTTAGCAGATGATGCGAAAGCCTTTGCAGAAACTGTGGCTGAAACGTTGAAATCAGCGAAAAAAGCGTTGATTATTTCAGGAACAAGTTTACATTCTTCTGCAGTAATGGAAGCAGCAGCAGAAGTTGCTCAGCAGTTAGATGGTGCAGGTTTAACCTTAACAGTACCTGAAGTAAACTCAATGGGTGTGGCATTGTTCGGCGGTTTAAGCTTAGAACAAGCATTTGCTCAAGATTATGATGCCTTGGTGATTGTGGAAAATGATTTATATCGTCGTCTTCCAGAAAATCAATTAGAACGTGCCTTGAAAAAAGCAAGCAATATCATCGTGATTGACCACAGCGAAACAGAAACGATGAAGCACGCAGATATCGTGCTTTCAGCTGCAAGTTTTGCGGAAGGTGATGGTACAGTCGTGAGCCAAGAAGGTCGTGCTCAACGTTTCTATCAAGTGTATGACCCAAGCTATTATAAGCCTGAATATGCGATTAAAGAGTCTTGGCGTTGGTTACATGCGATTGAAACAGGTATCAATGAAAAGTCGATTCAATGGACAATTCTTGATGATGTGATTGAAGCGATTGTGAAAAATGTTCCTGTATTATCAGCGATTGAAGATGTTGCACCAGATGCAGGTTATCGTATTCATGGTTTAAAAATTGCTCGTGAGCCACGTCGTTATTCAGGTCGTACCGCAATTCGTGCTCCATTATCGATTCACGAACCAAAACAACCTGTGGATAAAGATTCCGCTTTAACGTTCTCAATGGAAGGTTATGTTGGGCCACAAACCAAATCATCTTTGGTACCATTTGCATGGTCAGCGGGTTGGAACTCACCACAAGCGTGGAATAAATATCAAGATGAAATTGGCGGACATTTAAAAGGTGGTGATGCGGGTGTACGTCTGTTTGACCGTTTAGCCAAACGTCCTGCTCGTAGTTATGTTGCACCAAATGCAAACTTGCGTAATCCTGATAGTTTCTATTTGGTTCCAATGTATCACATTTTTGCATCAGGTGAATTTACCATTAAAACACCTGCAATGCAGTCACGCATTCCAGAACCTGCATTTGCTTTAGGTGAGCAAGAAGCAAAACGTTTAAATATTCGTGAAGGTCAGCGTGTGGTGATTGTGGCGAGTGGAACCAGCATCAGTTTACCTGTAAGTATTGTGCAATATTTACCTGAAAATTGTATCGGTTATCCAATGGGTTTAGCACCGACAATTTCATTGGCTGAACCTGTTTCAATTTCTGTGGTAGGGAGCTAAGTTATGAAAGAGTCATTGCGAGTTCTACCAGAATGGGCAACCGGCTACGAAACCGTCTATATTATCGTGCAAGCGATTGTGGTGTTATTAGTCGTTGTCTTAGTGGCAGCGTTGATGTCGTTTATTGAACGTCGTCTTTTAGCGTGGTGGCAAGACCGTTATGGCCCGAACCGTGTAGGGCCGTTTGGTGCATTCCAAATTGTTGCTGATATGTTAAAAATCATGTTCAAAGAAGACTGGACACCAAACTTTGCTGATAAATTAACGTTCCGTATGGCACCTGCTGTGGCAATGGCAACAGCAGTGTTGTCATTCATGGTGATTCCTGTTAGCCCATCATTAGGTGTGGCAGACATGAGCATTGGTCTATTGTTCTTTATGGCAATGGCAGGAATTGCAGTGTATGCTGTGTTGTTCGGTGGTTGGTCATCAAATAACAAATATTCTTTATTAGGTGGTTTGCGTTCTGCTGCTCAAACGATTTCTTATGAAGTGTTCTTAGGGATTTCGTTGATGGGGGTTGTGGCGATTGCAGGTTCATTTAATTTGCGTGAGATTGTGGAAGCTCAACGTGATGTTTGGTTTATTATCCCACAGTTTTTAGGCTTTATGATTTTCGTGGTGGCTGGTGTTGCGGTAACGCACCGTCATCCATTTGACCAACCTGAAGCAGAACAAGAGTTGGCAGAAGGCTATCATGTGGAATATGGTGGTATGAAGTGGGGGATGTTCTTCGTTGCTGAATATGTAAACGTTGTTGTTATCTCTGCATTGATTGTTACTTTATTCTTTGGTGGTTGGTTAGCTCCATTTAATTTAGAGATTCCATTTATTCCGCCTGTGTTCTGGTTTGTAGTGAAAACCGCTTTCTTTGTGATGATGTTTGTCCTTGCTCGTGGTTCATTAATGCGTCCACGTTATGACCAAGTGATGAATTTTGGTTGGAAAGTGTGTTTACCTTTGTCATTAGTAAACTTATTGGTTACTGGTGCAGTCATCTTGATGATGCAGTAAGGAGTAAAGCATGTATAAAGTTTTAGTTGGCGTAGGCACGATTGTACGGTCGCTGTTCATGGTCTTTACTCATGGCTTTCGTAAGCGTGATACGATTTTGTATCCTGAAGTGCCTGCTGAAGAAATTGCACCGCCACGTTTCCGTGGGCGTATCATTTTAACGCGTGACCCTGATGGTGAAGAGCGTTGTGTTGCGTGTAACTTGTGTGCGGTTGCCTGTCCTGTTGGCTGTATTTCTCTACAAAAAGCAGAGCGTGAAGATGGGCGTTGGTATCCTGAATTTTTCCGTATTAACTTCTCACGTTGTATTTTCTGTGGTATGTGCGAAGAAGCATGTCCAACCACAGCGATTCAATTAACGCCTGATTTTGAGTTAGCAGAATATGTGCGTCAAGATTTGGTGTATGAAAAAGAGAATTTGTTAATTTCAGGGCCTGGTAAGTATCCTGATTATAACTTCTATCGTGTAACAGGTATGGCAATTCAGGGCAAAGGCAAAGGTCAAGCTCAGCGTGAAAGTGCTCCAATTGATGTACGGAGTTTGTTACCATGATGTGGCCATTTTATGTTATGGCATTAGTTGCCATTATCTCTACCATTCGTGTAGTGACTAATTCTAATCCTGTACACGCATTGTTGAGTTTGATTGTTTCTCTCTTGGCGGTTGCAGGGATTTTTATGATTGTCGGTGCTCCATTTGCAGGGGCGTTGGAAGTGATTGTGTATGCAGGGGCGATTATGGTGTTATTCGTCTTTGTGGTGATGATGTTAAACCTTGGTCAAGCAACCATTGAGCAAGAGCGTAAATGGCTTACATCATCAACATGGGCATGGCCGGCAGCATTAAGTTTTATTTTAGGTGCAACCTTAGTTTGGGTTTTAACGCCTGAACATACTGTCGCTGGTGCAATGATGGGCAAAGTTGTTGCTCCTAAACAAGTGGGTACCTTGTTGTTTACGCACTATTTATTGTTAGTTGAAATTGCTGCGTTGTTGTTACTTGCAGCTTTGGTTGCAGGTTTCCATTTAGGTAAACGTCAGCCAAGTGAAGAGGAGGCAGAGTAATGGGTGCGATTCCTTTAGAGCATGGGCTTATCCTTGCGACTATTCTGTTTTCGCTTGGTTTGTATGGGGTAATGGTTCGCCGTAACTTGTTATTTATGTTAATGAGTTTGGAAATCATGATGAATGCGGCTGCACTTGCTTTTGTATTGGCAGGAAGTGCATGGGGACAAGCAGATGGACAGGTGATGTTTATCTTTATCTTGACCTTAGCAGCGGCAGAAGCATGTATTGGACTTGCCATTGTTCTTCAATTTTATCATCGTTTCCATCATTTGGACGTTGATGCTGCAAGTGAGATGCGTGGATGAGTTATTTATATTTAACGGTTTTATTCCCGCTAATCGGCTTTGTGTTATTAGCAGCGGGACGTGATAAGTTGCCTGAGCCACTTGCTGCGGTGATTGGTGTTGGGTCAGTTGGTTTATCAGCGTTATTTGCCTTTGTGGCAGGTCAAGACTTTTTAAATAGTGGTCAGCAAGCGTATGTTCAACATTTATGGACATGGTTTAATGTAGGTGGTTTTGCTCCTGCATTTAGCTTACATTTAGATGGCTTGTCTTTGTTGATGATGGGCATGATTACAGGTGTGGGCTTTTTAATTCACATTTTCGCATCGTGGTATATGCGTGGTGATGAATTTGGCTTTGCTCGTTTCTTCTCTTATTTTAACCTGTTCGTTGCCAGTATGTTGTTATTGGTGTTGGGCGATAACTTAGCGTTATTGTTCTTAGGTTGGGAAGGCGTTGGTCTGTGTTCTTATTTGTTGATTGGTTTTTATTATAATAATCCAAATAATGGTTGGGCAGCGATTAAAGCATTTACCGTTACTCGTGTAGGTGATGTGTTCTTATTAATTGCGTTGTTCTTAATCTATCAACAGTTTGGTACATTACACATTCAAACGATTGTTGAACAAGCAAGTACTGTCATGACGAAGAGTTCATCGCTTTCTATTTGGACGGCGTTGATGTTGTTCTTAGGTGCTGCAGGTAAATCAGCTCAAATTCCATTACAAACATGGTTGGCTGATGCGATGGCAGGCCCGACACCTGTTTCAGCGTTGATTCACGCTGCAACAATGGTAACAGCTGGTGTGTATTTAACAAGTCGTTTATTCTCTGTGATTGAGATGGCTCCTGAAGTAATGCAGTTTATTGGCATTACAGGTGCAGTAACGTTGTTAGTTGCTGGTTTTGCTGCATTGGTTCAAACGGATATCAAACGTATTCTTGCGTATTCAACCATGAGCCAATTAGGTTATATGTTTATGGCGGTAGGAGCGGAAGCGTATCAAGCAGGTTTGTTCCATATGCTGACTCACGCATTCTTTAAGGCATTATTGTTCTTGTCTTCTGGTGCGGTGATTATGGCGTATCATCATGAGCAAAATATCTTTAAGATGGGCGGTTTGTATAAGCATAATAAATTCTTATTTGCCTGCTTTGCGATTGGTGGTGGTGCGTTAGCTGCGATTCCATTTATTACCATTGGTTTCTTCTCAAAAGATGCGATTTTGTGGCAAGTATGGGCTCACGGTGAGACAACAGGTATTGGAACGTATGGTTCATTATACTGGGCGGGTGTTGCTGGTGCGTTCTTAACGTCAATTTATACCTTCCGTTTGATTTATGTGGTGTTCTTCGGTGAAGAGAAAACGCCTTATCATGAAATTAAGGGTGTAACCTATTGGTTGCCTTTAGCGGTGTTATTAGTGTTATCAACAGGTTTAGCGAAAGTGTTACAACAACCTGTAGGTGCATTATTATCGTCTGCTCAAATTCCTGCATTTGAAGTGAGTGCAGAGATTGCGAAACATCAACATGCGATTGAGATTACTGCGATTGGTATGGCAATTACGGGCTTAGTGATTGGTTTCGTATTCTTTACTACAGCGTATGGTAGCGTGAAGAAATTTGCCAATACATGTTTGGGTGCAGGTATTGCTCATATTTGGCGTAATGCGTTTGGCTTTGATGCCTTATATGATTTGATTTTCGTAAAACCATATGTGTTTATGGCAAAATTGCTTGGTAAAGACCCTGTTGATAAAGTATGGTTGATTTTACCTGCTTTAGTGAAAGGGGGCAGTAGCTTAGCAACATCTCGTCAAACAGGGTCTTTGCGTGAGTATGCTGCAAGTATGGCAGTCGCAACGATTGTGTTGTTGATGATTTTAGTGGTTATTCAGGTAGTGGGGCACTAAGATGGAAAATAATCTAATTTTACCCGCTCTAATCTTTATCCCGTTTATTGCTGGTTTTCTTTGCTGGCTGATGGAGAAGGTGAGTGACACCTTCCCACGTTGGATTGCATTATTCGGTATGTTGGCAACGCTTGGTTTAACCGTTGTGTTGTATAACAACAGTCAATATCAATATGAACTTGGACAGCCAATTCCAACATGGGCTGCCGAATACAAGTTAGACTGGATTACTCGTTTAGGCATTAGTTTTCACTTAGCTGTTGATGGCTTATCTTTATTGATGGTTGGCTTAACAGCATTATTGGGTATTTTGGCAGTTGGCTGTTCATGGGGTGAGATTACTCGCCGTGTGGGATTCTTCCATCTTAACTTATTGTGGAGTTTGGGAGCGGTCATTGGTGTTTTCTTAGCGATTGACTTATTTTTATTCTTCTTCTTCTGGGAGATGATGTTAGTTCCAATTTATTTCCTTATTGCATTATGGGGACATAAAGGGGCAAATGGTCTATCGCGTACAACTGCAGCAAATAAATTCTTTATCTATACCCAAGTTGCTGGTTTGATTATGCTGGTCGGCATTTTAATGCTTGTTCTTGTAGGCGAAGTGATTACAGGAACGATTAGCTTTAATTATAATCATTTATTGACTGTTGCAAACCATATTGATTCTCAAGTACCGCTTTTTGCTTACATCATTATGGTGTGTTTATTCATCGGTTTTGCGGTGAAATTACCTGTATTTCCATTGCATGGCTGGTTGCCAGATGCTCATGCTCAAGCACCAACAGCAGGTTCAGTGGACTTAGCAGGGATTTTGATTAAAACAGCAGCGTATGGTTTATTACGTTTTGTGATTCCATTCTTCCCAATTGCCTCAGCTGAATTTGCAGATGTTGCAATTATCTTAGGTTTGATTGGTGTATTCTATGGTGCATGGTGTGCGTATCAACAAACAGATATTAAACGTTTATTGGCATTCACATCAATTTCACACATGGGCTTTGTATTGTTAGCGATTTATGCAGGCAATATTTTAACTTACCAAGGTTTGATGGTGATGATGTTGGCACACGGTTTAGCATCAGCGGCATTATTCATTATGTGTGGTCAGTTATATGAGCGTTTAGGTACGCGTGATATGACTTTAATGGGTGGTGTTTGGGGGCAATTCCGTTATTTCCCATTCTTCATTATCTTTTTCTCTGCAGCGTTGATGGGTATTCCGGGCTTAGGGAACTTCGTGGGTGAATTTATGATTCTCATGGGGGCTTATGCGAAATATCCAGTTTATACCATTATTGCAGCAGTAAGTTTGGTCTTTGCAGGTTTATATACCTTGATTATGATTCATCGTACAATGTTTGGTACACCGAATCCTGAACAAGCTGAAAAGCGTATGAATCCGTTAAAAGATTTAACTGCACGAGAAATGTTGATTTTAATGATTTGTGTTATTGGTCTAATTTGGTTAGGTATTGCACCTCAGCCATTCTTAGATGTTTCACAATCTAGTATGCAGTGGCTTGTAAATAGTTATACCCCTGCACCTATCGATGCTCAACAATTATTAGAGAGCATCAAACACCATGTGGAGATGCAACCATGATGAACTTCACAGTTTCTTTTGCTGAATTGATGCCGTTAATGCCTGTGATAATTGTGGTATTAACAGCAATCATTGTGATGATGCTGACAGCATTTAAGCGACATCATGGTTTAATTGCAACTGCATCTGTTTTGGGTTTAAACGCTGCTTTATTTTACATTGCGTATGATTGGTTACAAGCGTATCGTGGTGTAGAACCATTAATGGTTGCTCCAGTCATGGGCATGTTTATGGTGGACAGCTTTACCTCTTTTTATCAAATGATGATTTTGGTTGCAGCATTAGCGTGTTGCACCTTATCTCATGCGTATATTGAGCGTTATGAAGGGCAAAAAGAAGAGTTATACATTTTAATGTTGTTCTCTGTTGTGGGTGCAATGTTAATGGTGGCAAGTACACATTATGCCTCTTTCTTTATCAGCTTAGAATTAATGTCTGTTCCAATTTATGGTATGTTGGCGTACACACATCAACGTCGTAAGTCATTGGAATCAGGGATTAAATATTTGGTGCTTTCTGCAACTGCATCAGCGATGTTGCTTATGGGTATGGCATTCTTATATGCTTATACAGGTACATTATCGTTCTATGCAACAGCAGATGGCTTACCAAGTGCGATTACTGTCTTTAAATTAATGCAAGTTCAACCATTTGTGGTGTTAGGCGTGGCAATGATGATTTTTGCGATTGCATTTAAATTATCATTAGCACCTTTCCATAAGTGGACACCAGATGTTTATAACGGTGCTCCAGCACCTATCGCAACTTTCTTAGCAACCGCTGCAAAAGTTGCAACCATTGGTTTCTTCTTACGTTATGTATTAAGTTCAGCATTGGTGCTTTACCCAAGCGTACAGTTGTTATTAATCATTATTGCAATCGCATCTGTGTTGATGGGTAACGTATTAGCCTTACGTCAAGGCAACTTAAAACGTGTATTAGCTTATTCATCGATTGCTCATTTTGGTTATTTATTATTAGCGATTATGAGTGGAATGTATGTCAGCGTTGCAAGTGTAAGTATGTATGTTTTAACTTATACTTTAACAACGATTGGTGCGTTTGGCGTGATTACGTTAATGTCTAGCCCATATCGTCAAGATGATGATATTGAACGTTTAGATGATTATCGTGGTATTTTCTGGAAACACCCTGTTTTAACATCTACTTTAACGGTGATGATGTTATCACTTGCAGGTATTCCTTTAACTGCTGGCTTTATCGCAAAATTCTTGATTGCAAAAGAGATGGTTCTTGCAGGTCAATGGTTATTAATGGCAGTCTTAATTATTGGTAGTGGTATTGGTTTATACTATTACTTGCGTGTGATTGTTACGTTATACAAAAAACCATTGGACGATGCAATGCAAGCATCACCGATTGCACATTGGGGGCAAAAAGCAGGTGGTATGTTGATTCTGCTTGTTACTGCATTGGTATTAATTATTGGTGTGTATCCAGACCCGATTTTATATGTGTTAGACCAACTTCATATTTTATCGCCATTCCATGATTATTATCAAAACTTTGGTGCAGAATATGCAGGTCATGCAGGACATGGTGGACATGAAGACCATCATGGACATGCACATTAATTGCAGTTTGCTGTTAAAAAGCTGAACTTTCGAGTTCAGCTTTTTTATTTTTACAAAAAATAATGGATATTTTTAAAAACAATTTTCCAAGCATTTAAAATAAGATTATTATTGATAAGCAATAATATTAAAAATTATTGTGTGTTTACTTGTATAGATTATCGTAATGTTTTTAATTAAACGTGGAGTAAAAATCATATGTTGAAATATGACTCTTTAGAAGACTTTCTGAATACTGTGAAAGCCCGTGATGCCCATCAGCCTGAATTTTTGCAAGCTGTTGAAGAAGTAATGAGCAGTTTATGGCCATTTATCCAAAAAAATCCACAGTATGCACAACAAGCTTTACTTGAGCGTTTAGTTGAACCAGAACGTGCAATTCAGTTCCGTGTTGCTTGGGTTGATGACCAAGGTCAAACACAAGTAAACCGTGCATTCCGTGTACAATTTAACTCAGCGATTGGCCCATTCAAAGGCGGTATGCGTTTTCACCCATCTGTGAATTTATCAATTTTAAAATTCTTGGGCTTTGAGCAAACCTTTAAAAATGCCTTAACAACATTACCTATGGGTGGTGGTAAAGGTGGTTCTGATTTCGACCCGAAAGGCAAATCAGACAATGAAATTATGCGTTTCTGCCAAGCATTAATCGTTGAATTATACCGTCATATTGGTTCAAATACAGACGTTCCAGCAGGGGACATCGGTGTAGGAGCTCGTGAAGTCGGTTATATGACGGGCATGATGAAAAAATTAAGCAACGACAGTAGCTGTGTATTTACAGGTAAAGGCTTGTCATTTGGCGGTAGCTTAATTCGTCCAGAAGCAACAGGTTATGGTACAGTTTATTTCGCAGATGAAATGTTAAAAACTCGTAACGATAGCTTTAAAGATAAAGTAGTAACGATTTCAGGTTCTGGAAACGTTGCTCAATATGCGGTTGAAAAATGCTTACAATTAGGGGCGAAAGTCGTTACACTTTCTGACTCAAATGGTACTGTTTACGTTGAAAATGGGTTCACAGCAGAATTATTAGCAGAAGTGATGGAACTTAAAAACGTTAAACGTGGTCGTATTGAAGAATTTGCAACAAAACATGGTTTTGAATATTTTGCAGGTAAAACACCATGGCATATCAAATGCGATATCGCATTACCATGTGCAACTCAAAACGAGTTAGATGCTGATGATGCTCAAACCTTACTTGATAATGGTTGTTTCTGTGTTGCAGAAGGGGCAAATATGCCATCAACTTTAGGTGCAGTTGAGAAATTTATCAAGGCGAAAATTTTATATGCACCAGGGAAAGCATCAAATGCAGGCGGTGTTGCAACATCTGGTTTAGAAATGTCGCAAAACGCTATTCGCCGTAGTTGGACAGCTGAAGAAGTCGATGCACGTTTAAAAGCAATTATGCAAGACATTCATGAAAACTGTGTAAAATATGGTACACAAGAAGATGGTTTTGTAAACTATGTTGATGGTGCAAACATTGCAGGCTTTGTAAAAGTGGCAGATGCGATGTTAGCTCAAGGCGTTTATTAATCATTTATTGTTGATTAAAAAGCAAAAAGTGAGTTATCGAAAGATAACTCACTTTTTTAGTGCGTGGTTAAATGATTTCAATTAAGGTACGAATGATGCCTAAAACTAAACCAATCATTGCCCCAACAATCACGCCATTCACCCGAATCATATGTAAATCACCGCCAACAGCATTTTCAATTTTGGCAATCATTTCTCGAGAATCCCATGCTTGGATTTGTTCGCTGACAAATTCGATGACTTTTTCACCATATTGCTCGCTGAGTTGTACCGCAAGTTCGGTTAAACGTTGGTTTAATAATTGGCGAACATCTGCATTTTGTTGTAAATTTTCACCAAAACGCTCAATCGCTGATTGTAAATGTTGAGCGATACCTGAAGAATCTTTATTTAAATCGGCTTTAATCGCATCACATAACATCACCACAGCTTGAGTTAAGAAATTTAACACAGCAGGGCTATGTAATAAATTATTTTTAATTTCATTTAAGCGAAAGCTGGCAGGACTGTTTGGATTGGCTAAATCATTCATGACACGTCCAGCGTGTTGCTCAATTTTAATGCGTAAAGGATGGCGTGGATTGATTAAAATTTCATTGATTTTACTGATGATGGCATCTACACCACGTTGTTGTAAGTCAAATCCAAACAGGCTCGCCCCTTGTGCTAATTTCCATAAGCCTAATTCTTTTAATGTTTCTTGAGCTAAACTATTGACTTGTTTAGGATTACGTTTAATCCATTGATGGATTTGGTCAAGTAAATGTTGTAACATTTCTTGATGGAAATCATTTTCTAATACTGCTCTTAACAGTTCACTACTGGCTTTATCAAGGGGCGTATTTTGTAACCATTGAATGGTGTTTTGTTTAATAAATTCAGCAAGTTGCTCTTGTCCAACAAAGTCTAATGTTTTTGGTAACGTGTGTTGTACGATTTGGATAATTTGAGCATTATTTTTCGGTGTCGCAAGCCATTGACCAACGGCAAGGCTTAAATCGGTTTTCTGTAAATTTTTTTCTACAATGTGCGGAGATAAAAAATTGGTTTGAATAAAATGTCCCATTGAATAAGCAATGCGTGCCTGATTGCGTGGTAAAATTTCTGTATGTTGGCGTAAAAATGCTGGAATTGGCAATGAGCCAAACGGATTGCGAAACAGCACCGTAATCGCATACCAATCGGCTAAACCGCCAATGACCCCAGCTTCCGCACCAAGCAATAAGATATTTAAATATAAGGAATATTGTGGAGCAAGTTTATTGACGATGATGAGAATCAGCCAGATGACAATGGCACACACCAAGGAAAACGTGGCTAAGCGTTTACTACGTTGTAATTTGCTGGAAATTTCAGAAGATGAATAAGGCATCATACACGCTCGTTGGGAATGGAGCGTGTATTTTATCATAAAATAGCCATTAAGGTTGAGCGATGTCGCCAGTTGCGGTTAAGCCGTATTTTTGACCAAGTGTTTGTAAAATCAATCGAGCATCAAACGCATCTTTTGGTTGTTGATTTTCTTTATACATTTCAATCATATAATTGATTTCAATCGGGTCATAATAAACCACTTGTTGTGGCGGGTTAAAAAATGGGTCTTCCCAAAAAATAGAAGAATGTGGATAGTGTGCATATGCAGGATTGTGGTAATAATAAGGGGTTGAATATACAACAGTTTGGCGTGTTGCTTGTTCGCCTGTTGGGGGATTCATCACTTTAAAATAGTGAAAGCCTTGTTTGATGGTCGTTTGAGCCGATTTTAATAAGGTGATTTCTTCTGCTGTTCCTTGACTCATTCGAGCAGGGGCTTTAAAGCCAACACGGTAGCTGTGAGCATTGAGCGGAAAGGTTGAAAATTTGCCCAGTTGGTCAAATGTTAAAGGCTGTTTAGGTGTCGTGGCACAGGCAGAAAGTGCAAGTACGCCACATAAAAATGCTGTGATTTTAAAGGATTTCATGGAAAGCATGGAGAATTCTCTATAAGTTAGCCCAAAATAAACGCAGTTTAAGCAACCATAATGGCTGTAAACCAATAAAACTTTGTTGTACTTTACCGTTGCGAATGATGAGATACGATGGCGTAACTTGTCCTTGCCATTGAGCAAAAATTTCACCATGCTCATCATTGACTGTGGTTAAACGATAACCGTTTTGATTGAGATATTGTTGCACATCAGATGTTGTGCCAGATTGCACCGCAATGCTAATCACAGGATAATGGTGTGCCAGTTGCTGGACATTTGGAGTAGTCAGTTTACAAATATGACACCATGAACCCCAAAAATAAATCAAAATGCTTTCTTGCTCACTTAGTTGATTAAGATGCAACGTATTTTGGTGAATATCTTGTAATACAATCACCGAATTATCAGGTAAATGGGCTTGTCGCCAAAAGGTCATCGCTTGATAGCTAACCAACATCAAGAGCAGAGCAAGACCGATTTCTTTTGCAAAGGATTTAAGTTTGGGGTGCATAGCATTTATTTAAGTTGAATGTCGGTATCATATAGTTTAAGTAAGCGTGGTTTATCTTGTAAATGGTTGGCAAAATGGAATATTTGTTTATTTGATGTGCCTTTTATTAAGGTAATTTCACTATTGAGTCCAACGGCTTGGGCAGTATTTTTTTGTTTATCTAAAAGATAGAGATTATTGGCTTGATTGAGTTGGGTTAAACGAACGGTTTGTTGTGATTTATTGGTTAAAATAAGTTCGAGATTAATCCCATTTTCGGTCATCTCGACATTTGATACGTTGATGTTAATGTAGTTTTTATAGGTTTTGTCATTTAATAAAATTGCACCATCAAGGCTGGTGCTTTGGGTTGGCGTTGCAGATGTTGATTTTTCATTTAATCGTTTACTCATCAGCATTTGAGTTGGTTCGTCTGCTATTGCGAATGTTGGCAAAGTCAATAGGCTACATAAAAGGATAACAGTGTGTTTTGTCATCGTCATCTCACAATATTGTATTCAGATAAATTTTAGTGTAATGGGTGCAATATCTTGACATACTCCCACCACCAAACCTAGCGGTTATGGTGGGGGAATCTTTGCGACCCATAACAACCTAAGTTGCTACCTTTCGCTAGTACACTTACGCTGATAAGTATTGTACTAGGGGGACTCTTTATACAGTAGCAAGCCCTGCTACATCAGCTAACGCCTGTTGGCGTATATTGTTGCTTGCATTAATATCACGGTCATGGTGTGTTTGACAGCTAGGACACGTCCAATTTCTCACAGATAATGGCAAATTGTCTAACCTGTGATGACAATGCGAGCAAATTTTACTACTGGCAAAGAACCGATTTACTTTTAGTATATTCTTTCCATTCCACAATGCTTTATAGGTGAGAATGGTAATGAATTGATACCATGCAACATCATTAATC
>JBHACK010000200.1:0-3404 GCA_041854545.1 Acinetobacter sp.
ACAAAAAAGATAATACTGGTTAATTGAATAGAAGGCGTTGTCGGTGATTGTTTAAACCATGTTTGCACAGGTTTTGGCGTAAGATTCATTTCATTCATCGATTCAAGTAACTTAAGCGATGACAGCATAAAGCCATTAATACCACTTAAAATCGCCCCAGTCATTGCCAAGGTCAAAATAAACATTCCCAAATAACCCGTATGTTGGCGAATACCTTCCCCTGTTGCCCATACCGATTGGCTAATGGCGGTATAATCAAACGCAAAATTTAATGCGGTAAAATAATTCACTAAAATATAGCACAAGAAACCAGAAATTAATGATAAATACACAATATTTTTGGTTTTTTGTTGAGAATCACGAATATTTTTAGCGATGTGTGGCGTTGTTTCAAAACCCACATACGCCCAAGGGACAACGGCTAAAACCGCTAACCAAGACGCATTACTTAATGCAGGCAATTCAGCCGAAAAATTAGGAACATATTGCGTTGCCGAAGACATCGACATAACAGTTAAAGCAACAATCGCAATGACCATAGTTAAAGAAATCACTAATTGAGCAACAGCACCTGTTTTTAACCCTTTATAATTGACAACTGCAAACACCAACAGAGCAAGCAACGATGCAGATAATTCATTGAGATATACGTCCCAGCCATTAATGGTATATAAATGAATAAATTGCCAACTATCAGGTAATAAGGTGCGTAACAATAACACAATCGCAGACGCATTTAATGCCACGATGGCAAGATAACCAATTAAAATACTCCAACTATAAATAAAAGCGTGTTTTCGTCCGACATAATGAGCAACCCATGCAACTGCACCCCCTTGTCGGTCATGTTCTTTATTCATTAAACGAATATAAGAGCGTGCCACTAAAACAATCAAAATTGTACCAATGGTAAACGCAAGCAATGACCCTAAAAAATTGGTTTGCTTTAAAAATAAATCCCCTGGCATTACAAATGCCCCCCAACCAATCATTGAACCTAAACTGATGGCAATCGCTTGAGCAGGGGAAATAGCGTGTTTATTCATAAAAAATCCTTAAATACTGGCATAGGGCGAGCGATTATTTTTGACAAAAGAATCCTAAAGGCACAGTAAAATGTGCCTGATGAAAAACTAAATTATGATAAATTAAGCAACGTTTTCAAAATATGGTTTAGTGCCATTAATTGTCGCACGACGCATCACACGATGAGCATTTCCATAATCAAAGAGTGCTTTATGTTGAGTACAACGATTGTCCCAAATCGCAACATCACCTTCTTGCCATTGCCAACGTAAAGTAAACGTTTCATTGACCGCATGAGCAAATAAATAATCTAAGATTTCTTTGCTTTCTTCAGCAGATACATTTTCAATATAATCGGTAAAACCTTCACTAACAAATAAACCTTTACGCCCAGTTTCAGGGTGAGTGCGTACCACAGGGTGAACAACTGGCGGATTTTTCGCAATGATGGCATCTAATTTTGCTTTTTCTTCATCGCTTTGAGCAAAACGCTCTTCAGGGAAAGATAAACGAATGTCATGTACCGCAGTTAAACCATCAATACGTTGTTTCCATTCATCACTTAACGCATCATAGGCAGAAGTAGAGCTTGCCCATAATGTATCTCCCCCAACAGGCGGAATTTTAATGGCGTGTAAAACACAACCTAAAGGGGGCGTTTGGCTAAAAGTTACATCAGTATGCCACAATTCATTATCACGCAAGTCTAGCTGATGACTATCTAACACGATAATTTCAGGAACGCCTTCTACTGTTGGGTAAATTGGGTGAATGTGTAATGTCCCAAAACTTTTTGCTAAGGCGACTTGTGATTGTGGCTCAAGTTGTTGGTTACGGAAAAAGATAACATGATGTTTTAATAAAAGTTGTTTAATTTCATCTAATTGTTCAGCATTAACATGGTTTAAATCAACACCACTAATGACTGCACCAATGGTTGATTTAATTGGTTGAACGGTTAAATTTGACATGGGAAATACTCCAAAATTATAGTTTCATATTAGGTGCGAACTATAGCATTTTGTTTATTTTCGATAAAATAATAAAAGTATCATTACTTATCTTGATTTGAGATATAAAATTTTTTGGAATAATTCGTTAAAATACCATTTCAAAGGTTGATAATTTCACAACATTATCAAAATATGCTATGCTTATTCTTTCTATTTTCATCATATTTTGATGTATGTTTGACACCCTGCTCCATACGGTTTTAATCCATGTACAAAACTTTATCAGTCGTCCAGATTTTTGGGCGGCGATGAGTATTATCCCTGTAACGGCGATTGTTACATGGTTACACGTTTGGATGGCATTAAAGATGGTATTTTTCCCAATTAAGTTTTGGGGTGTTCATCTTGGCTCATTGCCATTAGGTTGGCAAGGGATTGTACCACGCAAAGCAGGACGTATTGCAGGCATTATTACCGATAATACTTTATCGAAAGTAGGGTCATTACAAGAGTTTTTAGATGCGATGGAACCACACACGATGGCGGAGTTTGTGGAGCAATACATCAAACAGGATTTAGATAAATTGATTGATGAAATGATGAAGGAACGTCAAGGAAATTGGGAAAAATTACCCTATGCGATTAAACGGCGAATTTATGCTTATGCACATCAAGAATTACCGCATATTATTCAAGAATTAATGACCGATTTGATGGGGCAAGCAGAAAATTTGGTTGATATGCGTGCAATGGTCGTAAAAAAAATGGAAAATGACCGTGAATTGATGGTGCGAATTTTTTTAGAAGTGGGACAAAAGGAAATTAATTTTATTTGGCATGTGAGTGCGGTGATTGGGATTTATTTTGGTATTGTACAGATGATTTTATGGTTTATTGTGCCATGGCATTGGACAGTACCGATTTGGGCAAGTATTTGGGGCTTTTTAACCAACTGGATTGCCATTTATATGGTGTTTAATCCGCTTGAGCCACGACCATTTCGCTATTTAAAAGTGTTTAAATGGACAAAAAAACGTAAGTTTCCTTATGCTTATCCTGTCTTTCCACATTTTAGTACCTACAATATTCAAGGGGCATTTATGAAACGGCAAGATGAAGTGTCGTCCGTATTTGCTCGTATTGTTACGGAAGAGTTGATTACTTTAGAAACCATTATGCAGGAAATGATGTTTGGGCTAAAAAAAGACCAAACTCGCCGTGTCATCAAACAGCATATTTATCCGATTGTAGATAATCCTTGGGTGAGTGGAGTGCTGGTTGCGTCCATGGGCTTTAAGGAATATGGAAAATTAAAAAAATCGTTGGTTGAACATTCGATTCAAATGACCATGAAACCGATGTCTGACCGAGCAAATAGCAAGCAAATGGCAGGTTATGCAACCATTGATGTCAATGCCCATTGGA
>JBHACK010000201.1:0-4976 GCA_041854545.1 Acinetobacter sp.
AGTTCGTAATCGCTTTGGTCAATGTAAATTTCTTTGGTAAATGGGATTTCACGATTTCCTAAATCAGCGGTTGGGTGTTTTGGTTGGGTGAGCCATAACACGTCATTGTCCAAACGAGCAACCACGCTTTCTTTTTTCAATTCAGCAAAATTTGCGACCGCTTCATCAAAATTGGTAATGGTTACTTTAAGTGGATTTAATACCGCCATGCCACGTCCTGCGGTATTTTCCAATGATTGGCGGATACAAAATTCCAACATCGCCACATCGACAATGCCATCTGTTTTTGACACGCCCACACGTTTACAAAAATCTTTTAAGCCTTCAGGGGTAAAGCCACGGCGACGCATTCCCACAACTGTTGGCATTCGTGGGTCGTCCCAACCACTCACATAACTGCCTTCAACCAATTTACGCAATTTACGTTTTGATGTAATGGTATAATCAATATTTAATCGGCTTGATTCATATTGGCGTGGAACATCAGGGGATTTTACTTTTTCAATCACCCAATCATAGAATGGTCGATGGTCAACAAATTCTAAGGTACATAAAGAATGGGTAATGCCTTCAATCGCATCAGATAATGGGTGAGCATAGTCATACATTGGATAAATTTTCCAAGTATCCCCCGTTTGATGGTGTGTAGAATGTAATACACGGTAAATAATTGGGTCTCGCATATGGACATTTGGGCTATTCATATCGATTTTAGCACGCAAAACCGCTTGTCCTTCGCCTAATTCACCGTTTTTCATTTGCTCAAAACGAGCTAAATTTTCTGCAACAGATGTATTACGATAAGGAGATTCGATACCTTCTTTTAAATAGGTGCTACGTCCTGCTTGAATTTCTTCAGCCGTTTGTAAATCGACATAGGCATCGCCTTGTTCAATCAGTTGTACCGCCCATTTGTACAGTTGTTCAAAATAACCTGATGCGTAACGTGGTTCGCCATTCCATTTAAAACCGAGCCATTCAATATCATTTTGAATGCCATCGACATATTCTTGTTCTTCTGCATCTGGGTTAGTATCATCAAAACGTAAGTTACATAAGCCTTGATATTCATTGGCAATACTAAAATTTAGGCAGATGGCTTTAACGTGTCCAATATGTAAATAGCCGTTTGGTTCAGGCGGAAAACGAGTAACCACTTGTTTGGTTTTACCTGAATTAACATCATCAGTAATGACATGACGGATAAAGTCTAAACCCGCTTCATGCGTTTCATGTGTTGTATGTTCTTTGCTCATAACGCTCTCTAAAAATTAAAGAAAAAGTCAGGTTATTGTAACAGTTTTACAGAAAGATGTCAGATATTATCGTTTTAAAATCATTTCTAACACAAATTTACTGCCAATAAATCCAAGTGCCAATAAGGCAAACCCAATCAAAGTAAAACGAATCGCTTTTTGCCCACGCCAACCCAGCTGAAAATGCCCCCACAACAAAATGCCATACATTAACCATGATGTAAAACTAAAGAAGGTTTTATGAGCAAGATGTTGTCCAAAGAAATCATCAACAGTAAGTACGCCCAACAGCAATGCTAGCGATAAAGTTGCAAATCCTGCAATAATTAAATCGAATAATAATTGTTCCATGACCTGTAAAGGCGGTAAAAAATTTACCCATAATCGCTTTTGTTTTTTCTTTAATTCTTGATGTTGTAACCACATTAAAATGGCGTGAATACTTGCCATCAACAACACCGCATAGGCAGACAATGACAAAATAATATGTACATCTAAACCAAAAGAACGTTGTCCCACAAATTGATAGGGTAAACTAAAACTGACCCCAACAATCAAACCAAACACCGCAACAGGAATGCCCAGCAAATTTAACGCTAAAACAGGACGATAACTACTAAATCCTAAACTTAACAATAACATCAATGCTGATGTAAACGACACCATATTAAACACATCATAATTAATGCCTTGAGCGGTTATCATCGCATCAGACAAGACTACACTATGCAACACCAGCCCTAAGCCAGTAAAACTTGCAAATACCCATGGATTAGGCGTTTTTTTCATCATCAAATGAGAAAATAAAAACCAAAATGCACTGCCATAACACAGCAATGCAAGCGATGTATAAATAAAAGAAGGGGTAAAAAACGTTGCCATTTTTGAAAGCCTAAACCAGTTTTGTATCATTATGTGTTTTTTTATAATAAAAAAACAACATCTCAAAAGAAATTTTGCTTTAAGACTTAATATCTTTTAAAATAACGCACAATGTTATGATGAAGCAAAAAGTTTAAGCCTTAATTTTCGCTATAAGCATAGCATAATGGCACGATAAAAGGGCTTTAAACTTTATTAAATTGATTGGATTTTTACCATGTTTGATACTTTAACCGACCGACTCACGCAGAGTTTAAAACACGTTACTGGCTCAGGTCAGCTTACCGAAGACAACATTAAGGACACCTTGCGTGAAGTTCGCATGGCACTACTTGAAGCCGATGTTGCTTTACCTGTTGCACGAGACTTCATTGCCAAAGTCAAAGAACAAGCACTCGGACAAGAAGTCTTGACCCAACTTTCCCCAGGGCAAGCCTTTGTCAAAATCGTGTATGATGAACTCACCAAAATGATGGGTGAAGCCAACGAGAGCCTAGATTTACACGCAAAACCGCCTGTTGTGATTTTACTTGCAGGCTTACAAGGGGCAGGGAAAACCACAACCGCAGCCAAATTAGCCGCATTCCTAAAAGAACGCCAAAAGAAAAAAGTGGCGATGGTTTCAGCGGACGTTTACCGTCCAGCGGCGATTAAACAATTACAAACCGTTGCAGGTGAAGTAGGGGCTCAATTCATCGAATCAAGTGCCGATGAAAACCCAGTAGCAATTGCACAACGTGCGATTGAGATTGCTAAAATCAACTTTGCAGATGTGTTAATTGTCGATACAGCAGGACGTTTACACGTTGATGCAGAAATGATGGACGAAATTAAAGCCGTTCATCAAGCGATTGAGCCAACCGAAACCCTATTTGTCGTGGACTCCATGACAGGACAAGACGCAGCCAACACCGCAAAAGCGTTTAATGATGCCCTACCGTTAACAGGGATTATTTTAACCAAGACTGATGGTGATGCTCGTGGGGGTGCAGCACTTTCGGTGCGTGCGATTACAGGAAAACCAATTAAATTCTTAGGGATTGGCGAAAAATTAGATGCTCTAGAGCCATTCCACCCAGAACGTGTTGCACAACGTATCCTAGGCATGGGGGACGTACTTTCCCTTGTAGAAGAAGTTGAACGCAAGGTCGATAAAGAAAATGCCAAGAAAATGGCACAAAAATTGCAAAAAGGCGGAGCATTCACCTTTGAAGATATGCTAATGCAATTCGACCAAATGAACCGTATGGGCGGAATGATGGGCTTTTTAGATAAGTTACCAGGAATGAACAATGCAGGCATGAAAGAAGCCATTGAACAAGCCAACCCAGAAAAACATATCGAAAAAATGCGTGCTATCATTTACTCAATGACTTTAAAAGAACGCCGTAACCCAGAACTGATTAATGCAAGCCGTAAAAAACGTATTGCCAAAGGTTGTGGTATGGACGTAACCGATGTTAATAAGTTATTGAAACAACACGAACAAATGGCAAAAATGATGAAAAAACTTGCAAATCCATCAGGCATTAGCAAGATGTTACGCTCATTAGGCAACTTACAACGCCAATTTAATGGCGGTATGGGCGGGCCTTTATTTAGCAACCCAGATGAGAAAAAATAATCTGTTGCCATGATAAACAAAAGGAAACACGATAAAAAGTGTTTCCTTTTTCGTGCAAAAAATCACGAAAAACAAAATATCTCTTCACTGATTTAAATATGATATTGAATGAAAAAAACAGCCAACTCTGATAAAGACAATTCTAATGCAATTATATTTAAGATATTTATTATCTTAGCTCTTTTTATTTTTTTTATTATTGCGACTGATGAACGAGTAACAACCGTAACTTATCCAATTTCAGCACCAAGCCATTTACAGATTGAAGATAAACACAAAGATATTAAAATTGCCTTAATTACCGATTTACATAGCTGTTATTATGGCGACCGACAACATCAATTAATTGATATTTTAAAAGAAGAACAACCTGATATTATTTTATTAGGTGGAGATATTTATGATGATAAATTGCCAAAAGGAAATACAGATTCCTTTTTAAGCCAATTACATCGTTTAAGAGCAAAAAATCAGATTTATTATGTTAATGGCAATCATGAATTATGGTTACCAAAAGAAGAATATGAAAAATTAGAACAACGTATTCAACAATTTGGTATAAAAATTTTACACGGCGAAAAAGCAACGATTCCAAATACCAATATTGTGGTTTGGGGCATTGCCGACCCTGACAGCGGTTTATTTGATGCACAATTACAACGTGTTGGAATGTCAGCACAAGCGGAACATTTTAATATTTTAATGAGCCATCGCCCTGAAGAAGTCCGAGCATATATTCAGTATCCATTTGATTTAATTGTATCTGGGCACGCTCACGGCGGACAATGGCGGATTCCAAAATTAATCAATGGTCTATTTGCACCCAATCAAGGCTTTTTACCCAAATATGCAGGGGGAGAATATGTATTTCATGAAATGGGACGTGTACAACATTTAATTGTCAGCCGTGGTTTAGCAAGAGAATCAACACGTTTTATTCCACGGGTATTTAATCGACCTGAAATTGTATTTATTGACTTACAGCAACATTAAAATATGTTTGAACAATGGTTATTTTTAAGTTGTGGGGCAATTTTAGGGGCAACTGCTCGTTGGTTAATGGGCATTTATTTAAACCCTATATTTAATACATTTTCTTTTGCCACTTTAATGGTGAATTTAATTGGCTGTTTTTTAATAGGGATTGCATTAGCATTAAGTTTAAATGATACTTTAAAAGTATTATGTATTACAGGTTTTTTAGGGAGTTTTAC
>JBHACK010000202.1:0-5902 GCA_041854545.1 Acinetobacter sp.
TTGAGCCTGCGTATAAGGTTTATCTTGATTACGCTCAAAAATTGGTAAGATGGCATTTAAATAGCCATTGCCCACCGCTTGAATATAGTTAAAGCAGGTATCAAAATCCCATTGATTTAAATCATCAAAAAATAAGCCACCAATACCACGCTGTTCATCACGATGTTTTAGATAAAAATAATCATCACACCATTTTTTATGCTCTGCATAAACCTGCTCACCAAACGGTTGGCATAAATCATAGGCTTTTTGATGCCATGCTATACAATCTTCATCATTTGGGTAAAATGGGGTTAAATCAAAGCCACCACCAAACCACCAAACAGGCTCTTGACCTTCTTTTTCAGCGACAAATAAACGGACGTTGGCATGAGAAGTCGGCACATTTGGATTTTTTGGGTGAATCACCAATGAAACGCCCAAGGCTTGAGCTTTTGCCCCTGCAATTTCAGGATGTCGAGCGGTTGCAGATGCAGGCAAATGGCTAATTTGAATATGGGAAAACATCACGCCCCCTTTTTCAATCACTTCACCATTTTGTAACACACGAGAGCGACCGCCCCCACCTTCTGCACGTTGCCAATCATCAATGATAAATTTTGCACTTCCCCCACCAGCTTGCTCACATTGCTCTAAACCTGCACAAATACGGGCTTGTAAATCCAATAAAAATTCACGCACCTGTTGGATTTTATCATCTAAATTCATGGTCATACTCGATTATTAAAAAAGTTACTCAAGTATAGCAATAATACCTTATAAATACTATGTCTTTGTTTATATGATTGATAAAAAAACGTGTAACCAAATGATTACACGTCTTTTTTAAAAACATCATCGTTTATTTATTCTTCAGTCTTTTTATCACGCAAACTTAAGAACCAATATAAGAAAATCGCCATAAACGTTGCTGTACCAATACCGCCGAAGTTAAAATCACCAATCATCAAACCAAAATTCCCTGTCCCTAAAATAATGGTTGCTGATGCAACGATTAAATTTTTATTATCCGCAAAATTCACTTGGTTATCAATCCAAATTTTTGCCCCTGCAATGGTAATCAAACCAAAGACAACAATCGATGCCCCTGTTAAAACAGGCGTTGGAATGGTATGAATAATCGCCCCAAATTTTGGCGATAAACCTAAGAAAATCGCAAAAATCCCTGCTATCACAAAAATAATGGTTGAATATACACGAGTAACCGCCATCACCCCAATATTTTCGCCATAAGTCGTCATGCCCGTTGCCCCTACACTCCCTGCTAAAGTGGTCGCAACACCATCAGCAACAAAGGCTTTGCCTAATTGTGGGCTTAAATTTTGTCCTGTCATCGCCCCAACCGCTTTAATATGCCCCAAATTTTCTGCCACTAAAATAAACGCAACAGGGGCAATAATTAACATCGCATTACTGTCAAATGTTGGTGCAGTCATTTGCGGAATACCAAACCAGCTTGCTTCAGCAACCTTTGAAAAATCAATCGGTTGTCCTAATCCCAAGCCATTTGCCACAATCGCATAAATCACATAGGATAAAATCAATCCAAGCAATAACAACAACCGTTGAACTAAACCACGACCAAATACCGCAATCACCCCCATACATAACACCGTTACCAAGGTCATCCACAATTCAAATGGCTTATTGGCAACACTTGATACCGTTACAGGAGCAAGATTTAAACCAATAATCATCACCACAGAACCTGTAACCACAGGGGGCATTAATTTTTCAATCCAACGTGTACCGCTTAACATGACGATAAAACCAATAATGGCATATAAAATACCACAGGCAATAATCCCACCTAATGCGACCGATAAATTAGGATTCGCCCCTGCCCCTGTTGCATGACCAGTAGCTGCAGCAACCACACCAATAAACGCAAAACTAGACCCTAAATAACTCGGAACACGACCACCTGTCATCAAGAAAAATAAAATGGTACAAATACCTGACATTAAAATCGCTAAATTTGCATCAAAGCCCATTAATAATGGAGCTAAAACAGTTGCACCAAACATTGCAAGGACATGCTGAACACCTAATACAATACTTTGCATTGGCGGTAAATATTCATCAGTATTGACAGGTTGATGATTTAAATCCCCTGTGTAGGCTCGCCACTTTGGAAACCATGAAGACATTTTTTTACTCTCTTACTTCTTTCTTTCACTTTAAAAACATAATGTTGATTATGTTGTTCTACTCATACACAAAAAAAGAAGATAAGGCATTTCGCTTTATCTTCTTTTTTGAAAAGGGGTCAAATTATTGACCGCCTGTTTTGGTTAATTGAGCTTCTAGGAGTCGGATTCGCTCTTCTTTCAATTTAATCAATTTTTCAGCATCTTTATTTTGAGCTTCAAGTAATGCTTCTTGTTCTTGTAATTGCTTTTCAAGCTCTTGTAATTTTGCCAATTCTTCTTGTACTAGACTTGGGTTAGATGCTACAGGTTGATGTAACAAGCTATCATCTACTAAGGCTTTCTTCGGCTCTTCTACCACGGTTGCTGTTGGAGCAGGTGGTGCAGTCGTTGCTGGAGCTTGTTCCGTTGGCGTTGGAGCAGGTGGAGCAACTTCTGTTGGAGCAGGCGTTGCATTTGCTGTTTGTTGTGTATCAACAGGTACTTGTTCAGCAGGGGTTTCTGTTGCAGGTGGTGTTGCTTCCATTGGTGTTGGTACTGGTGTTGTAATCACTTCTGCTTCAGCTTCTGCTTGTTGGTCCATGAAATGTTTGACGGCAAACGCTGCACCTGTCAGTACCGTACCTGCAATAATCGCAGTTACAATCATACGTTTCTTCTTCTGTGATTTACTCTTTCTTCTAGTTTGTTCAATAAAGGTGATATTCACATCATCGCTACGATATTCAGAGACATGTGTCGCCTTAAATTGTTCAAACTCTTCATCTAAAGAATTATTTAAACGTGGATTTTCATCAGTTGATTTAAATTGGTCAAGGTCGAGTTTTGATTGAACAATGTTTTCTCTTAATTGTTCTAAACTACGTTGGCGTTGTTGTTGAATATCTTCTAATTGGCTTTCTTCAGACGTTTTAAAGAAATCATCTGATGACATACTGTTACTTGAAACGCTTGGGGTTGGTTTCGGTTTTAATGCAGCACGATTGTTTAATTCTTCAAATGGATTGGTATCGTTTTTCTCTGCCATTAAACGTGATTTAACAATGCTTTCACGCAATTGTTCTAAATTACGTTTACGTTCTAATTGAATAGCATCTAAGTCTTTATCATTTTGACTTGATAAAGGACTGCCAGTTGCTTTTTGTTCTTGAGCAAAATTGGTTAAATTAGGAAACGTATTTGTTTCTTGTTTATTTGCCGTTTCATCTGGATTTTTAAACCCTAGACGAGCCAAAACATCATCATCCGAGTGAGCTGGTCGGTCATCTAAATCAAGCTCGACCACATCTTGCTCGACATGAAAGGAATCAGCAGGCGGTGTGGCTTCTTGCTGTTCTTTCTTTTTACCAAGTCTAAACTTTTTAAAATCAATCATGACGACCCCTTACGCTCGCTGAGATTTAAAGGTTTTAAAATGCACCACACCTACTTCATCGGGTTGTGTTTGTTCTATCGCTTCGATATGAGTTGGACGTTGTTCACTATAATGACAATCGACACATTCAATCCATTCATCTTTACCAGATGTCAGCATAATGACACTATCCATCGTTTGACATTTCGGACATTTTGCTCCCGCAATAAATCGACGTTTTACTGACATTGTGGTTTTACCAAAGTGGATAACAATGTAGAATTATAAAACGAATCAATGTATTTTAAAACAGTTTTACTCACTTTCTTTTCAAAATTGTAAAATTATTGTGATGATGTTATCAGAAAATAAACATTTCTTATTTCCTGATATTTTTTGAGACGTTCATTTTGATAACATAGGACAAATAATAGGCTAAAGCCATGCTTTAACCTATTACCTATTATTTTTTGTTCATTTACTTTGTCCAACCTTGATGACGTAATAACGCCTGCAAATCAGGCTCACGTCCACGGAAATGGGTAAAGGCGGTTAAAGCATCAACCTGTCCACCAACTGCTAAAACCGATTCACGGAAAGCCTTTCCTGTTGTTGGATTGAAAATGCCTTCTTGTTCAAAACGGTCAAACGCATCACTTGCCAATACTTCCGCCCATTTGTACGAATAGTAACCACACGCATAGCCCCCTGCAAAAATATGGCTAAAGCTATGTTGGAAACGATTTTCAGCAATACTTGGGACTACGCTAATTTGCTGGCGAATGGCATCTAATTCCGCTTGAATCTGTTGTGCATTTAATGCAGGGACTGCACAATGAATTTTTAAATCAAACAAGGCAAATTCTAATTGGCGTAAAGTTTGCATACCACTTTGAAAATGACGTGCATCTAACAAGGCTTGTAAAATATCATCAGGTAATGGCTGTTTTGTTTCGATGTGTTCACTTAATAATGCAAGGCTTTCTTGCTCCCACGCCCAAAACTCCATAAATTGACTTGGTAATTCGACTGCGTCCCATGCAACGCCATGCGTACCTGCAACATTGATGTTTTCCACTTCAGTCAATAAATGATGTAAACCGTGTCCAAATTCGTGGAATAACGTAATCACTTCATCATGCGTTAGTAAAGCGGGTTGTTCACCGATTGGCGGATTAAAATTGCCAATCATAAAACAAATTGGCTTTTGTAATTGACCGTCTAATACGCCACGAGAACGGAATCCACTCATCCACGCTCCGCCACGTTTACCTTGACGTGCGTATAAATCAAAATAAAATCCGCCTAAAACTTGTCCATGTTCTTCTAATTCAAAATAATGGACATCATCATGCCACACAGGAGCGGTTTTTTGTACCACTTGAATGCCGTACAATTTTTCTACAATGGCAAAAAGTCCTGATAATACTTTCGGCATTGGAAAATAAGGTTTTAAACTTTCTTGTGATAAATTAAATAGTTGCTGTTTTAATTTTTCAGAATAATAGGTGACATCCCACGGTTGTAACTCATCAATACCCTGTGCCTTGGCTAATGCCTTGAGTTGAGCCATATCCTGTTGTGCAGGTTGGCGTGCGTGTTCGGCTAAATCAAATAAAAATTTTTCAACTGTTGCAACATCAGGAGCCATTTTACTGGCAAGAGAATATTCGCCATAATGTTGGAAACCTAACAATTCTGCTTGCTGTTGGCGTAATGCCAAAATCTCTTGCATAATGGCAGTATTATCATACTCGCTATTGCCTAATTCTGATGCACGGCTGACATAGGCACGGTACAATTCTTCACGCAATGCACGGTCATCGGCATAGGTCATCACCGCTAAATAGGCTGGGAAATCTAAGGTTGCAACAGGAGATTGCTCGCCTTTTTGTTGTCCATATTGGGTTAATAATGCCACACTACTTTCAGGTAATCCTGCTAATTGCTCATTATTTAACACTTTATAATAGGCTTGTGTTGCGTCTAACACATGGTTTGAAAAATCTGATGATAATTGCGATAAACGTGCTGAATTTTGAGCAAACTGCTGTTTTTTCTCAGGTTCTAAACTTACGCCTGATAATTTAAAATCACGCAAAGCTAATGTAATGGCACTTTGTTGGGCTTGGCTCAATTGTGCAAATTGTCCATCATCTGCAAGTTGTTGATACACTTGATATAAAATTTCATGTTGTCCAATCGATGTGTAATATTCGCTTAAACTCGGCAATAATGATTGATAAACATCTCGGGTTTCGCTACTGCTCATCACCGCATTAAGATGGGAAAGTACGCCCCAATGTTCGCTCATCTGATTTTCAAGGGCATCCATCTGTTGTAAAATCGCCAATTTTGCAGAAAATTCGCTTGGAACTTCGGTTAAATCGGCTAAAAA
>JBHACK010000203.1:0-14736 GCA_041854545.1 Acinetobacter sp.
AAATATTCTACAAAAATATGAAAGCATAATTAATTGTGAACAGGTTCTTAAACACGTCCTTCACAATATTTTTTAGCTGTATCAGTGAGTTGCCATAAAATACGGTTTTTGTGGTCTTTTCCCACAGGTTTGACCCAATCGTGATGATGTAATTGCTCTTTAATCATCGATAAAGTTTTACTATTGGCTTGAGCCCGTGCAACCGCATGGACTTTATCATTCATTTGTTGAACTTCACTTAAAGATACTTGATTTAAATAATCATTCATAATCTTAGTAAAGTCATCTTCAGGGGTTGGCTCACGAAAAGTCGGTGCATATAATTCAATCATTTGTAACCATGTAAAGGTACGTGTTAAATCCACGTTTTTAAAATTGCCCCCTTGGTAGGCTTGAATGGTATAATCGACATCGACTTCATTATATAAAGCTACTTTTGGCAAATGGTCAAAATTATATTCTTTTGGTTCAAGCGGTTTAGGTTCAGTTTTAACGTTTTTTAATTCATTTTCTAAAGTACGAATACGCTCAATTAATGCACTTAATTGGGTTGCTTGAATCCAACCTGTTTGGGGATGTTTTTCAATAAATTTAGGCATTTGAATACGTACTAGCATATCCAAATCACGAGCAGTATGGTAAGTAAAATGGGTATTTTGTTTTAATTCTTCAGAGAACTCATGGAAACGCTGTTTTAATTCTGGGCGAGATTCTTTAAAAACAAAATCTAAACTATCTGGATTATCCATCATAAACACGATGACAGGCTTTTGACGAGTGATGGCGTATTTATACTCTAAGTGCATATAACTTTCGCCCGTTACCGACTGTTCGCCATATTTTCCGCCTAATAATACGACCACATAATCACATTCATCAATTTGACGGCGAGCCAATGTGGTAGATAAAGGCGTACGTTGTTCTAAGCCCCATGAAAAGCACCCAATGCCCATTAACGCTTGAGATAATACCAATCTCTCACTGCGTGTATCATCGCCAGATGTAATTAAAAACACCTGATAACGTTTGTCGGCCATAGGATACCTCTTATATCAATTCTTCACACACGGCATCTTTGTGTGGTGAATGCAAAGATTTAGAAACTGTCAAAATCAAAAACGATAGATAGCAGGTATTATATCACTAAAATTCATAAAATTATGTAAAATTTTTGCGATATTTTTCAATTTTTTGAGAATGTGTTGAGATGAGTGATTTTGGTGGTTATGAACAGGCTCAACATGATAATTGAAGTAGAGTAAATGATTTATTTTTCAAGAAAATAGCGTGTATTGCACATTGGTTCTGTAAGTTAATGGACTGTTTTGAAGTATTTTTGTACAATTTACTAAAGTATAATTCACAATTGTTACTTTATTGTGATAAGATATGATTGTAAGGTGTTAGTGTATTATTTGACCATTGAGTCATTAAATAGGTACATGATTACAATTTTACATTTACTCACATATGAATGCCTTAACAGGAAAAATAAATTGAAATCCTTTTTAAAATTAACATTGTTAAGCCTTGTTGTGGCGAGTTCTTACGCTTATGCTGACTTATCTTACTTAGAAAGTGCTTATGGCATTAGTGCAGAAGAAGCACAACTTCGTCTTGATTTGCAAGAGCAAGTTATTGCGTTGTCAGAAAAACTCAATGCAGAAAATGACCCTAATTATGCGGATATGTACATTCAACATACACCAGTTTATAAAATTGTTGTATTATTTTCGGATAACAAAAATCGTCATGAATTTTTAAAATCTTTAGACCCCAAATTACAACGCTATGTTCAACTAAAAAATGTCAAAAAATCTCGTAGTCAATATGAGCGTGAATTAGATGAATTGGGTAATCTTATTAAAGGATTAAATATTGCATATACAGCGAAATTTGATTTAGAAAAACAGCGTTATGAAGTGGTTGTTGAAAATCAAAAGAATGTAAATACTATTAAGCAAGCAACAAAACGTTTATCTTTTAAAAATGATATTCATTTGGAAATTGGGGCATTACCTAAAAAACAATCCACCCCAACAGGTGTACAAAAAGGTGATAGAATTTTTGGAGGTAGTGCTGTAGCAATCCCTACTGAAAATAATGATTATGATTGTACTGTTGGTTATACTGTAAATTATAAAGTTGGTAGTACAACTAAACAAGGTATATTAACTGCTGGTCATTGTGGAAAGACATTAAATTATAAGGTTGGAAGTAGAACTATTGTTTTTTCTAATCCTATTGTTTGGTATGGTACAAAAGATGGGGATAATAATGATAGCGATGGAAAATCAGATAAGTATGACTATGCTGTTTTTGATGCCACAGGTTTAACTTTAACCAATGAAGTTAAATATAAGAATAAAAGTGTTATTCCTGAGTTTGAAAAACCTACTGGCACATTTAAGGTTACTAAAACATTAGGCTTTATGAACCAAAAGAAAGGTATGATTGTTTGCAAATCGGGCGAAACTACAGGTATTACTTGCGGAGAAATTAGTAATGGAAACTTTGAAAGCGATGGGGCAAAAGGCTGGATTGAAGTTAGAAAAAGTAAACAGTCGAATGTTAGTGCAGGTGGTGATAGTGGTGGAGCATGGTTTTTATATCCTGGTAAATCGACCACTATTACCGCTGTAGGTATTCATAGTGCAGGAGATGACCCAGTGGAAAAAGTGGCAGATTTTGCTATTTATATGCCTATTGATTATATTGATGACCATAATTCGTCAATATCCCTAATATTGAAATAGTTTTTTTAAATTCTAATTTTATATTTAAAGCTGAATAATGCACTTGCATTATTCAGTTTTGGAGTTTATAGATGAAAATTCATACAATATTTTTATTATGTTTGTCAATATTTTTAGGTGCTTGTCAGCAAACCAACGGCATTGACAATACAAAATCAAATGAAATAGAAACAAATCAAAATACCAATATTATTGAAAATACAGAAATTAAGAAATCAGAACCGCTAATGGAAAATAATAAAGAAATATTCTATTTAACAAGAAGTGATATAGTTAATAAACCCAAGCATTTGCGAGAACATAGAACTGCTATGGATTTAATCATACATAATAATTGTTTATCATTAAAATCAATAAATGATGAAGATAAAATTTTTACTTTTGTTTTATCAGATGAAAAAGAAATTTTATTTGATGAAAATAAAAAAATTATTGGTTTAATGAATCCTAAATCAAAGAAAAAATTCTTAATTGGTCAAAGAATTAGATTAAGTGGCACAAATACAGTCAATGCGACTTCATCAACAAAACCAGTACCCAAAGAATGTTCACAAACACTTCTTTTTACTGGGGAAATATTATAATTTATCTTTTAATATCAGTTTAAAAAATTTTGGAGTTTAGAGATGAAAATTCATGCAATTTGTTTATTGTGTTTGTCAATATTTTTAGGTGCTTGTCAGCAAACCAACGGTATTGACAATACAAAATCAAATGAAATAGAAACAAATCAAAATATCAATATTATTGAAAATACAGAAATTAAGAAATCAGAACCGCTAATGGAAAATAATAAAGAAATATTCTATTTAACAAGAAGTGATATTGTTGAAATGCCAAAACATTTGGAAGAGCTTAGAGATGGTATGGATTTAATCATACATCATCATTGTTTATCGTTAAAATCAAGAGATGGTGAAAATAAAATATTTACTTTTGTTTTAAACAGTCATGATGAAATTTTATTTGATGAAAATAAAAAAATTATTGGTTTAATGAATCCTAAGTCAAAGAAAAAAATCTTAATTGGCGAGCGAGTTGGATTAGGTGGTTTAACTACTAGACCAGCCGCTGTATCAAAAAAGCCAGTACCAAAAGAATGTTCACAAACACTTCTTTTTACTGGGGAAATATTATAACTTTTTTTAGCTAAAATAAGTTACAGCACCTGAAAATGCCGTAACTTTGGAAAGTTAGCAGGCTTGAAACATATTTTGCACTTGCCAAGAAATATGCTTAGGAATTAACCGTTCAATGATAGATTGGACTTGCTCTGCATTCTTACCGCTGACATAACAATTCACTTGTACACGAGTATCTGGCTGTTCAGGTTCATTGTGTTGTAAATGATGGTGAATTAAGACACGAGATGTTTGTCGAGCAACCGCATGACCAGAATCGATTAAGCCTAATTGCTCACCAAAAATATGTTGAATGGCAGGTTTTAAAAATGGGTAATGGGTACAGCCCAAAACCAGTTGGTCAGCCCCTTGTTTAACCGCAGGGCGTAAAATTTGTTCTAGCGTATTTAAACAAGATTTACTCATTTGTAAACCTTGTTCAACAAATGGCACTAAATCTAAGCAAGTAATCGGTAATACCTTGACTTGAGCAGGCTCTGCAAAACGTTGCATGACATCTTGAATCAATTTGCCACGAAAGGTTGCAGGGGTTGCTAACACAGCAACAACTTTACTTTGGCTATGTAATACCGCAGGTTTAAGTGCAGGAACTAAGCCAATGATTGGGAAAGAATCGCCATAATATTGACGTAAATAATCAAGACTAAAAGCAGATGCTGAATTACAAGCAACAACGGCAATTTTACAACCTTGACGATATAACCATTCGATAGCACGAGCGGTTAAATCACGGATTTCTTGGTCAGTTTTTGCACCGTATGGCACATTGGCAGTATCAGCAAAATAAATAATGCGTTCATGTGGTAAATGTTGTGCAATTTCCATTGCAACCGACAGCCCCCCGACCCCCGAATCAAACACGCCAATGGGTGCCGATTGTGTCGAATTTTCGACCGAGCGAATACGATAGGTATTTTGATAAATCATCGATAAAGGGGGTGCATTATACATCGTGCGTACACCAGTAAATTAAAGGAAATAAGGGCTATTCAGGCGAATGTGGCGTGGATAATTCAAATAACTGTTCACCGCTCACAATCTTGAGAATCGTATCACCTTGTGGCGTTTCCTGCAACTCACCAAACTGTAGTAAATGGTAAAAAACTGAACGCTGAATTAAGGCATTTAAACCTAAACGGATATGCAAATATGGTCGCCATTCACCTTTAAACTGTCGCATAAAAATAGGATGTTGTTTATCCAATAAAATTTGTTCTTGTACATTGGTACGAAACAGTAAATAGGTATGTTGCTGTTGTGTAATTTGTTCCACATCTTCAATCAAAAATGGAGCATCTTCAACCTGAATTTGAATTTTTTCGACTGGCGTTTTTAAATAATATTGCCCATCTTCTAACCACAACACACGAGAAAACAGTTGAATGAGTGCAGGGCGTTGAATTTTTTGTCCTTCATGCCACCATTCACCATTGGCTTTAATCGTTAAATCCATCGAACCACAAACGGTAGGATTCCATTGCTCAATCGGCAATGGTGTATTGGTCGGTGTTGTCAGGAGCTGTTGTAACGTTGTTGATAATGAAGAGATTGTCATTTAATGTTCCTAAATCCATTCAATAAAGATTGTCAAATGCTGACAAAAGTGGTACTGAAAAGCAATTCAGTTTATTTTTTTGTGAACAAGCTAACATTTTTTACAGAAAATGCTGTATTTCTGGCTAAAGAAATGACTATAATATATCAGATTTTTTAACAATGATGTGAGTCGAGTTTAACTCTTCCGCATTTTTAAATTGAGTAAATGATATGTCTGAACAAGCAAGTATTATCCGTTTAGAACAAGCAGTGAAAGCACGTGAATTTGAAACCGCCTGTGCTGAATTATTGACAATTTTAGGTCAATTAGATAGCAATTTTGGTGGGATTCATGGAATTGAATGTGATTATCCAAATCAATTAAATTATTCTGAACAAGAGCAAGTGGTACATTTATGTACTCGTGTTGCTCAAGCTGTAACAGAATTATTTGATGCTAAAAATGATTTTGGATTGTCAGAAGCGGGTTTCCAACGTTTTATGACTTTACATCGTTGGTTAAGCATTGTATTTGCAAGTACATCATGGGTCAATGCTGACCATGTATTACGTACGTATAATACTAAGCCTGAAGAAACTGACCCTAATGTGATTCATCTAAAAGATGATGTCAATGTATGGCGTAAGTTCTGCGTACTTTATACTTTAGAATCAAATATTCCATTAAATTTAGATGTGTTATGGCAACTTGACCCTGTGATTTGTGCGTCATTGTGCTTTGCTTTACAATCACCTCGTTTTATTGGAACAGAATCTGCATTTACTAAACGTTCTGCAATCTTAAAATGGTTCCCTGAAAAATTAAAATTATTTAAAAACTTAAATGCGTTACCATCAGGTATTTCTCATGATGTGTATATGCATTGTAGTTATGACATTGATGCAGATAAACATCGTGTTAAAGAAAGTTTAAATGAAGTGATTCGCCGTCATTTAGTGGAATTAGGCTGGCAAGACCGTGATACGTCAAGCATTGGTTTAGTGAATGGTAAACCAGTGATGTTCGTTTTACTTGAACATTTCCATAGTGCTCACTCAATTTATCGTACACATTCAACTTCAATGATTGCTGCACGTGAATTGTTCCACTTAATTGGGTTCGGTTCTTCAGCGGTTGATGAAACGGGTCGTGCGGTATTTGATGAATTTATTGAACTTCAAGATAGCAATATCGTCAATAAATTAATGACCATTAAGACCAAAGCAGATGAAGTGAAACCTGCGATTGTGTATATGCCAAGTATTGGTATGGATTTAACCACAATCTTCTTAAGTAATACTAAGATTGCACCTGTTCAAAGTGTTGCTTTAGGTCATCCTGCAACAACGCATTCACCATTGATTGATTATGTGGTGGTAGAAGATGATTATGTAGGTGAAGAATCTTGCTTTAGTGAAACATTGATTCGTTTACCAAAAGATGCGTTACCATATGTTCCTTCAGCATTAGCACCAAATCGTGTGGACTACCGTTTGCGTGAAAATCCTGAAGTAGTACACATTGGGGTTGCAGCAACAACCATGAAGTTAAACCCTTATTTCTTAAAAGCGTGTCAAGTGATTCGTGACCGTGCAAAAGTTAAAGTGCATTTCCATTTTGCATTAGGTCAATCAACGGGCATTACACATCCTTATGTTACACGTTTTATTAAGACCTATTTAGGGGATAGTGCAACAGTTTATAGCCATCGCCCATATCAACAATACCTTGAAGCCTTATATCAAACTGATATGATGATTAATCCATTCCCATTCGGTAATACCAATGGTGTGATTGATATGATTACGCTTGGTTTAGTGGGTGTATGTAAAACGGGCCCTGAAGTTCATGAACATATCGATGAAGGCTTATTTGCACGTTTAGGTTTACCATTAGAGAAGTTAGTTACTAAGACTGCTGATGACTATGTAGCTCGTGTGATTGAATTAGCCGAAAATCATGAAGAGCGTTTAGCATTACGCCGTCAAATCATTGAAAATAATGGTTTACAAACCTTATTTACTGGAAACCCTAAACCAATGGGCGAGCGTTTCTATGCGATTATCAAAGAGAAAGGTTTGTTAGATGCTCAACCAGCAGTTGAAGAAGCTCCAGCAGTAGAGTTAAAGGCAGAATCTGCGAAAAAAGCCCCTGCTAAGAAAGCAACTGCGAAAAAAGCACCTGCAAAGCCAAAAGCAGAAAAGGCTGAACCTGCTAAAAAAGCAACCACTGCAAAAGCAGAGAAAAAAGCCCCTGCTAAAAAAGCAACTGGCACAACGAAAACCAAAGCTGTTGTAAAGAAAAAATCTGAATCAAGCGAAGGCTAATGATTTGATTTAATGACCGCCCCCTAAAGTGTAGGCTTTAGGGGGTTGTTTTTATGATTGCATTTCGTGTACTAAAGTTGCCATTAATTCCGTTGCAGAAAGTGGACGAATTTTACTAACCCCTGTTCCAGCCCAAAACGCACCATACCCATATTCACCCTGTTGGCTTGCCAGTTGATGTAACTGTTTTGCCACATCATAGGCATAAGGATAATCCGCAACATCAGGACGTTGAGCCGTATCTAAACCATGCCAACGATTGACAATCCCACGAGCAGGTCGCCCAGAAATTACATCTGTGATTTGAGTGATTGGAGAATTGCATAAGGCTTGACGATAGGCAGAATTTGCATTTGATGATGGGCAGGCAATAAACGCCGTGCCAAGCTGAACAGCACTTGCCCCATTTGTTAAACACGCCTTAATCTCTTGTCCTGTCATAATGCCACCAGCCCCTACAACAGGAATGCTAAGAGCAGAAGAAAGTTGTTTGACTAAATCCATAGTGGTTAAAGACCCATCACGCTCAGCATGAAAAATTCCACGATGTCCACCTGCCTCAATGCCTTGAGCAATCACAATATCAATCCCAGCTGATTCAATGGCTTGTCCTTCATTAAGATTAGTTGCTGTTGCCATCGTGATGATACCTGCTTGTTTTAACGCTTGTAATTGATGGGGGTGCGGAATCCCAAAATGAAAGCTCACAATTGGTACATTTGTTTGTAAAACGACATCTAAAAAATCATCACTATCTAAAAAACTTGGGTAAATACATTCAAGAGAAGATGGAATCTCTGCATTAAATTGAGCAAATTCGGTCTGCAAATAACTTAACCATCGCTGATGTTGTATCGGATTTGTAGCAACGGTTTGATGACAAAAGAAATTGACTTGAAAAGGTTTATTGGTTAACGCTTGTGTTGCTAAAATCTGTTCACGGCAAGATTGTACGCTACTTGCACCAAGCCCTAACGCTCCTAATCCCCCAGCATTTGACACTTCCGATGCAAGTTGTGGTGTCGTTACACCTGCCATGGGTGATAAAAAAATAGGATATTGAATATTTAAACGTTGAGTAAGCATGACGTGTTCCTATCTTAAACAATAAGATGGAGTATGAAAGAAAAATAGCAGAAAAACAATGATTATTTAAGCTTAAAATATTGATTATTTTCAGATAAAAAATAAGGTGAATGACAGCCATTCACCTTATGGGTTTAGAAATACAAGGTTTACAATACCATTGCGGCAATCCAACCAAAAATAATCAATGGAATATTAAAATGGATAAAGGTTGGTACAACGGTATCCCAAATATGGTCATGTTGTCCATCAGCAGACAAGCCAGAAGTTGGCCCTAAGGTTGAGTCCGATGCAGGTGAGCCTGCATCACCTAAAGCGGCAGCAGTTCCAATAATGGCAATGGTTGCTAAAGGCGAAAAACCAAGTTGAATACATAAAGGTACATATAAAACGGTTAAAATTGGCACCGTACTAAACGATGAACCAATCCCCAAAGTAACAAATAAACCGACTAATAACATCAACAAAGCAGCTAAACTTTGATTACCACCAACAAATGCAACTGATGATTCAACTAAGCTGGCAACATCACCTGTGGCATTCATGACTGATGCAAACCCAGCCGCTGCAATCATAATAAAGCCCAGTAAAGCCATCATTTTCATGCCTTGTAAAAAGACATCATCCGCTTCGCTCCATTTAAATGTTCCTGATAAACATAAAATAGCAAAACCAACCAATGCACCTAAAGCCATTGAATCAAAATAAAGTTGTACGCCCAAGGTTGCCAATACCGCTAATCCTGCTAAGGTAAAGACTTTAGCATTAACAACAGGTACTTCATTGCTTACGGTTTCATTTTGGTCTAAACGCATTTGGCGTTGTGGCGTTACATCAATATCTTGATATTGACGTGGTTTACGATAGCTGACAAAGATGGCAAATAATGTCCCAATTAACATACCTAACACTGGAATTGCCATGGCTTTCGGCATCATATGACTTTCTACCGCAAAACCAAAAGGTTTACCTGCCTCATTGATATTTTTCATGACAATGTCTTCAAGGAACATTGCCCCAAAGCCTGCAGGAATCAGCATATAGGTTCCCACTAAGCCCATAGTTAAAACACAAGCAACCGCACGGCGGTCAAGATTCAGCTTATTCATAGCAATCAATAAAGGCGGAACAAGCACAGGAATAAAGGCAATATGTACAGGAATTAAGTTTTGCGACATAACCGCAGCTGCTAACATTGCCCCAAGAATCAGATATTTGACTTGCCCAACTTGTTGGCTATTGGCATCGTGTTTTAAACGTTGCACAATTTTATGGGCGAGTACATCAGGTAAACCTGATTTTGCCAAAGCTAAAGCAAATGCCCCTAATACTGCATAGGCAAGGGCGATTTTCGCACCACCGCCAATGCCATTATTAAAGGCTTGCATGGTTGCATCAAAGCCTAATCCAGCAGTTAAACCACCAACGATTGATGCGATGATGAGTGCCATCACTACTGGCACACGTGCAAGCGATAGCCCACACATCACAAGAATTGCAATTACAACAGAGTTCATTGTTTCTACATCAAGAAAGAAAGATTAACGTATTGTAACAGATTTTTAGTATATGTTTTCATGGCAATAAAAAAACCGTTTATGAAAAAATAAACGGCTTTTTTTGTCTAAAGATATTTTAGAACCTGTATTCATAACGTTTTTGCAATGAAAAATGAGATAAATCCCAGCTTTTCAAGGAAAAAACGCAAGCTGATAGTGATTCTATCGGCTAAGTTTTTGACGGTTCTTATTTTACAATTTCAAAACTTTGTGTAGGATAAATAATTTCACCCACTTTAATAGTAATTTCATAACGACCAATAGGGTCAGCGGTATCAAACTTCCAGCAACGTTCGACCATTTCATTATTTAAACTGGAGAGTGTAGTTAAAATAGTGTGATTTAAACCATCAGGAGAACTCACAACACGGCTATTAGGGCCACTAAAATTCGATTTTGTTGGAGCAGTAATTTGTTCTTCTACTTCAACTTGATTTGGAAAAATACTATCAAAGGCAATCCAACATAAACGATGACTTGGGTTACTACGAGAAAGATAGTTCGTATTGGCAGGAACAACTGTATCATTACTTTGACGAGCAAAAACACCAAATGAAAGTTTAGGCTCAACAGAAGAGGCTTGCATTTTGACAGGCGAAGACGTTTTAGCAGTTTGTGGTTGTTGCGTAAATGCCTGTGGTTGCGGTTGTGGCAATGGTTGTTGTGCTATATTTGCTTTTTGTGCAGGTGTCGCATTTAACAGCGTTACAACATCTTGGTTTGAAAGTGCTTTTATCACTTTTTCAGGGTCGTTTGATGTTGGATTTTGCACGGTAATTAGGGCAAAACTTGGTGTTGCAATAGCAGTTAAAACGAGAGCAGAGAGAATAGATAAGGTTGTTTTCATTACAATTCCTCAAAAAATAGCGAGTGTAACATTATTGAGTTGGTACTAAACCATGTCAAACACATTATATTGCCTTAGTGGTGTGCTGATGGTGTAGAATCGGTTTCAATTTGGAATACTTGACGTAAATAAGCCAAGAAGGTGTCATTATCTGTCATGGTTTTTCCGGGGCTATCAGAAATTTTTGCAACAGACTGACCATTACATTCCACTAATTTTAAGACAATATTGAGTGGCGTTTGCCCCATATCATTGGTCAGATTGGTGCCAATTCCAAAACTCACTTGGAAACGGTCTTTAAAATATTGATATAAATCCCATGCTTTGGTTAAGGTTAAACCATCACTAAAAGTAAGCATTTTACTACGGCTATCAATCTTTAATTTTTTATAATGCTGATAGGCTTTATTGCCCCATTCATACGGGTCGCCACTGTCATGACGTAAACCATCAAATAATTTAGCAAAATATAAATCAAAATCACGCAAAAATGCGTCCATTCCGACCACATCCGTCAAGGCAATGCCTAAATCACCCCGATATTCTTGCACCCACGCTTCTAATGCTGCTTTTTGGAAATTGCGTAATCGTACATCTAAGGCTTGGAAGGCTTGTAAAAACTCATGTGCCATCGTGCCAATTGGTGTAATGCCCAATTCTTTAGCCAGTAATACATTACTTGTTCCACGGAATAATTGTGGAGCAGTATTTTGGAAACTACTCACAACGTGCTTTTGCCATTCAAAGCTATAACGTCTGCGAGTTCCAAAATCTGACACTAAGAATGGCGGGTCTTGTGCTTGAATTTGTTGTTGATATTGACGTAATTGCTCTAATTTGATTTGTAAACGGCGTTCCCCTTCTGCCAATGCGGTGCGTTGGTCAAGGCGTTGGAAATACAACTCATTAACAATCGCCAACACAAAGATTTCAAACATCATGGCTTGAACCATCGGCCCTTCGATGCGAATATCTAAACGTCCTTCTGCATCAATACTGGCATGGATAAATCGGCGTTTTAATTGGAATAATTCTAAATAATCAACAAAATCACTTTTAATAAAGCGTAAACTGCGTAAATAACGCAATTCATCTTCTTTAAATTTTAATTGACACAATAAATCCAATTGATGATTCACATCATCAAGCAATTCCGATAATGGATACACAGTATCATCGCAATTACGACAGCGAAATAAATAGACACTGTGTGTTTGCGGAAATTGGTGTAATACCACTTGCAACATGGTAAATTTATATAAATCAGTATCCAATAATGATTGAATAATGGCCGTCATGAGCTTATACACTATCAATAAATAATCTGATTATTAAACCATATTTTGCTATAAAAATGTTAAAAAATATGCTTAATTGAATAGGATTTTTGTTGATAAATCACTTAAAAATTGCAAAAGAAACAAAATGATAAATAACAAACTTTCACAAAACAAAAGCAATAGACGTAATTTTTTGGATATTTATGACAAAAAATGTGAGATATTTCACATTTTTGTAAAATGATAAAATAAATGATTTGAACACTAGGTATAAAACATTTTTGTACTAAAAGCCATACAGATTAAGGGTAAAGCAGATATTTGTTTATGTTATACTCCCTACCAATATCATTTTAACTCGGAATGCTTTATGCGTCTTTCTACACTTACACTTTTTTTAGCAACCAGCCTTGCATTAACTGCCTGTGGCGGAAATCAACAAGCTAAAGATAACAAAGATACTAAAAAAACAGAACCTGCTGTTGTGGCAACAACCAATAGTAAAATTCTTTCAACAGGTTTGGTTTATGCTTCACTTGCACAAGCCATTCAAGAACAAAAAATTGAAGGCGATGCGAGAGCGTGTTTAGTTAAAGCTGACCCATTAACCTTAGCATCACCGATTCAAGGCGTAATTGCAAAACATTTAACCGCTGAAGAATTAAAATCGATTGATGATGCGTATGCACAAAATGGTATTGGCGAGCGTTTACTTAAATTTATGACCGATAATATGTTGGTTGTGTTAGGTGTTAATCAAACCTTACCAGAATTATCCGTTGAAGACCAAAAAGCATTACAAGCATTAAGCACACTTCCTGCTAATGTGAAATTAGAAAGTATTCCAAAAGATGAAGTGATTAAATTTGCTGATGAAAATCTTGCAAAAGAATTCCAACGTTGTAACCTACCTGTGCCAACGCCTACAGCAACAGAATCTCCAGCAGGAACTGCACCAACAGAACCAGCTAAAGAATCTAATCCTACAACGACTGAAACCAAAGAATCTGCACCTGCAACAGATGCAAAAGCAGAAAAGAAATAAGCAACTAAAAAGAGAAATTGGCGAAATGAAACCTTCATTTCGCCAATGTGTTAGACAAATTTAAACCATTTTAACCTTAACGCATTTATCAACACAAACACCGAAGAACACGCCATTGCCAAGGCTGAAAACATAGGCGACATTAACAGCTGAACGCTACTATATAAAATGCCCATTGCAATCGGAATCAAACATACATTATAAATCAACGCCCAAAATAAATTTTGATAGATATTATTTAGGGTTGCATGACTTAAACCAATGGCATTGACCAATGCCGTTAAATTACCAGACATTAAAATCACATCAGCACTTTCCATGGCAATTTCCGTGCCTGTTCCCAATGCAATACCCACATCAGCTTGAGCCAACGCAGGAGCATCATTAATACCATCTCCTACAAAAGCAACTTTGCCATATTGTTGTTGTAACTGTTGAATATGTTGTAATTTTTGTTCAGGCAACACTTGAGCAATGACTTTGGAAATGTTAAGTTGTTGAGCGATATAATTGGCAGTTTGTGGCGTATCTCCTGTGAGCATAACTAAGGTTAAGCCTTGTTGTTGTAACTGTTTTAAGGCGGAAATACTGTCCGATTTTAATGGGTCAGCGACTGCAAACATGGCAACAATCTGTTGTTGAATCGCCATAAAAAAGACGGTTTTTCCTTGAGCAGACCAATCCACTAAAATTGAGTGATACGCAGAACAATCAAACCCTAAATGGTGCATATAATGTTCTGCTCCAACCTTGATTGGAATATCATTCAGTTGTGCAGAAAGTCCATATCCAACCACAGTTTCGACTTGTTCAACATCAAGCAAAGAGATGTGATGTTGTTGAGCGTGTTCTACAATCGCTTGGGCAATCGGATGAGATGATTTCGCTTCAATCGATGCCAAATATTGCCAAATCAGGTCATCATCATAAGTAGAAAAATTTTTAAAGTCCGTTACTGATGGTTTCCCTTGGGTTAAAGTGCCGGTTTTATCAAATACCATCACTTTACATTGATGTAATTGCTGTAAGGCATCACTTTGGCGAAATAAAATACCGTGTTCCGCCCCACGACTTAAGCCCAACATAATCGAAATAGGCGTTGCTAAGCCCAATGCACACGGACACGCCACAATCAACACCGCAACCGCATTGACCAC
>JBHACK010000204.1:0-13919 GCA_041854545.1 Acinetobacter sp.
ACCTACGTTGTAGCACAAGAAAAACCACAACCTGCAGGCGTAAAACCAGCCGATATTAAAGCTCCAAGCACAGATGCAACTAAAACAGGCTTAACTGCAGATACACAAAATCCAACTGCAACCACACCTGCTACAACAGATGGCACAGCAACTGATGGTAAAACTGAAGTAAAAGCAGACGATAAAACAGCAACACCTGCACCAACTGATAGCAAAACTGCTGTAACAGCTGAAGATAAAGCCAAAGCTGAGGCAGAAGCAAAGGCAAAAGCTGAAGCTGAGGTGAAAGCAAAAGCTGAAATTGAAGCGAAGGCAAAGGCTGAGGCAGAGGCGAAAGCCAAAGCTGAAGCAGAAGCAAAGGCAAAAGCTGAGGCAGAGACTAAAGCAAAGGCTGAAGCAGAAGCGAAGGCAAAAGCTGAGGCAGACGCTAAAGCAAAGGCTGACGCAGACAAAGCAAAAGCAGATGAAAAAGCGAAGACTGATGCGAAAGGCGATGACAAAGCCAAAGCAGACGAAAAAGCCAAAGATGCTAAAGATACAAACGCAAAACCAGTAGAAACTGTAGATGCGAGTGGTTTACAACAAACTTTAGACAAAGATGGCAAAATCAACTTAGACATTCGTTTTGTGCGTGGCTTTAGCGAAATTGACACAGCATCAAAAGCACAAATTGAACAAGTTGCTCAATACTTAAAAGACAATAAAGACATTAAATTAAATGTCAATGGACACACAGACAATAGTGGTCGTTCAGCAAACAACAAAACGCTTTCTGAAAAACGAGCAAAAGCCGTTGTAGATGCGTTAGTGGCTCAAGGTGTAGAACGCAACCGCTTAAAAGCACGCGGTTATGGCGATACTCAACCGATTGCAGACAATGCAACCAATGAAGGTCGTGAACAAAACCGCCGTGTAGAATTGGTGAAAGCAAAATAAAACATTGCTTACATAAAAAACTGCCTAAATCATTGGTTTAGGCAGTTTTATTTTGGATAAGTGCTAACTGTTGCTCAAATTGTTCCACCAACTCAACAAACCATTGAATTGGTTGATATCGTGGATTTTTTTCAATTAACTCCCATTTGGCAATACCAAAACGAGCATAAATTTCTTTCCATGATTCATATACAGTTGGATTTTTTCGTTCACTCAATTCAAATAGAGCTTTTAAAGTTAAACCTTGTTGTAAAAAATAACGAGAAAAACCAATTTCATAAGATTGAATAATTGCATCTTTACTTTCTAAAACTTGTACCGTTTGCCACCATTGTTGAAATAGAGCAGAATGATAAACCGCTGACCGCACACGGTATAAATAGGATTGTAAATGATAAACGACTTCATAATTTGCAGTTAAGCCATAAATATCTACATCCACACAATCATCAATCGCAAAAAAGTTATAATATAACTTTTCAGGGTCAAGAATACAAATTGATGAATTCATAATAAATAACGTTTCAACACGATGATGTTGTGTTAAATATTCAATGCCAATTTTATAAGACATAAAATCATAGCCAATATTGGGACGTTGAATAACGGTAATATGTGGAATATGACCTAATAATCGTTGTTGTTCTAAGTCATTTAGTTGAGTTGAAACAAAAATAATTGCCTGTAATTTTGGGGCAATATATTGAAGAAATTGAAATAAATCAGGGCGAACATTGCCAACTTTATCCCAATGAGCAATAACTAAACCATGTGCTTTCATGGTGCAATCCTATCAACATAAAATTAAATTGGTGCTGAGATAAGCACACCCCAACACCAATGAACAAAGAAAAAAATTAAAAATTATTCTTTATCTTTATTTGGGTCTAATTGTGGTACAGTTGAACCTGAACCAATCGACAATAACCCAGAATTTGTATAAATACTTAACTTTTCACGGGTATCGATAATATCTAAATTACGCATGGTTAATTGACCAATACGGTCGATTGGACTAAATGCACCTTCCACTTTCTCCATTGATAAACGTTCTGGAGCATAAGTTAAGTTTGGTGATTCTGTATTTAAAATACTATAGTCATTACCACGGCGTAACTCAATCGTTACTTCACCTGTAATCGCTTTTGCAACCCAACGTTGAGCCGTTTCACGCAACATTAACGCTTGGCTGTCGAACCAACGACCTTGATAGAGCAGACGACCTAAACGTAAACCATTGATACGATATTGCTCGATGGTATCTTCATTATGAATCCCTGTAACTAAACGTTCATAAGCAATATGCAATAACGCCATACCTGGGGCTTCATAAATCCCACGAGATTTTGCTTCAATAATACGGTTTTCAATTTGGTCAGACATTCCTAAACCATGACGACCACCAATTTTATTGGCTTCTAAAATCAATGCCACAGGGTCATCAAACACTTGCCCATTAATTGCGACTGGTGTTCCTTCTTCAAAACGAACGCTCACCGTTTCAGGCTTAATTTCAACATCTTCACGCCAAAATGCAACGCCCATAATTGGCTCTACAATTTTCATGCTTGCGTCAAGATATTCTAAATCTTTCGCTTCATGTGTAGCCCCAAGCATATTTGAGTCTGTTGAATAGGCTTTTTCTTTCGACATTTTATAATCAAAACCATTGTCGATTAAAAATTGCGACATTTCCGCACGACCGCCTAACTCATCAATAAAGGTTTGGTCTAACCAAGGCTTATAGATTTTTAAATTTGGATTGGTTAATAAGCCATAACGATAGAAACGCTCAATGTCATTGCCTTTATAAGTTGAACCATCGCCCCAAATATGCACATCATCTTCTGCCATCGCAGTCACCAGCATTGTTCCTGTTACGGCACGACCCAATGGCGTTGTATTAAAATAAGGCACACCACCAGTAGTAATATGGAACGCGCCACATTGAATAGCAGCAATCCCTTCACGAGCAAGCTGTAAACGGCAGTCGATTAAACGTGCTTTTACTGCACCGTAATTTTCTGCTTTTTTAGGAATCGCATCATAATCGCTTTCATCAGGTTGCCCTAAGTTTGCAGTATAGGCATACGGTTCAGCCCCTTTTTGTTTCATCCACAATAAAGCAGCGGACGTATCTAAACCACCTGAAAAGGCAATACCAACTTTTTGACCGACTGGAACGGACTGTAAAATGGTTGCTGACATAGCTGTATCCTTAAGAGTAAAAAAACATAATAAAAAAACCTAACAAGTATAACACCGATTGGGTGTGTTGCAATGATTTTGTGAATGTTGGGTTAAAATTTAAATCCACAAAACATCGTATCAATTTTTGATGGGATTAGATGATAAAGGCTTGTATGTTCTTAAATCGATTTCACAAACATACGGATTAAAATGTACGGTATTATCCTTATCTAAATGAATGGAATACAATGGTTTTTGTTCTTGTATTGGCATGATAGTGGGTGTGCCGTCTGGATTGGGTAGAGGTGGAGTTGGTAACATTGGTGGGTAGCTGATGGCGGTTTTGTCAAAGGCACGTTCAATCTTATCAATGCTTGGGCAATGTGCTTGGTCAAATTCTAGGCGAAAACTTGCCGAAATGGTAGGCTTATCGTTAAGTTTAACATTCACTGTATGCCATGTGCTTGTAATACCACGTCTAAAAAATGCACCGTCTTTGGGGCTATCATAACGATAAAGCAATGCTCCGCCATTATGAACGGTTGTGCCACTTTCTTGAAAAATGGCATTATCAGCAAATTTGGGTTCGCCTAATTTTTCGCTGATGGCGGTGAGTTTAAATAACTCATCATTTTTCATTAAATCCGCCAAAAGGGTGAGTGTATTATCTTGACTGGCATGAGCGGTTAGGCTAGTGGTTAATGCAATGAAAATTAATAGTTTTTTCATAAAATTTTCCTTTTAAATCAATTCGGGCTTAGTTAATATTGTTTAGACTTCTGACCATTTTCATCATAACAATGCTTTTTATAGCCTGTATCGCCAATACTACCAAACGCCCCACAAATGGCAAAACCTTTGGGATATTCATAGCTGATGGTGCGATAATCATCAAAAGGCAAAATAATTTTACCGTCCAAATTCATCACGCCAATGTGTTTACCACGCTTAATAATAAAATAATATTGCCCTTGAGAATGATTGGAATATTTTATATCGTCATAATAAGCCGTCATGTCGCCTGTTGGTTTTATGAGCGTATATTGTCCAATGCCTTTTTTAGCAATGGCATAATGCGTGTTTGGACAATAAGTAAAATGATGCCCAGCCACTTTTTTAAATTTATCACAATAAGCAACGGCTTGTTGCCTTTGTTCTTTGATATAAGGGACTTGGGCAATGAGCGTAACACAGCCTGTGAACTGGGTAAATAAAAACGCTGTTAAAACAGATAACAGAATTTTTCTCATCAATATTTACCTTTTAAAGTTAATTTCAAAATTTAATATACCTAAAAAACTACCACAAGATTGGTTTTTAACATCAAGTGCGTGTTACGTATGATTGCAAAGCTTTGATTTAAAACGGTGCGTAATACGCACCTTACATCTTGTAGCAAGTTTGGGGTTGAGTGGGTATAAAATGAGAAATACGTTTCTAAAAATTAACTTGGTACGCCATAATTTTCAAGCTCATTGACTTTAATTTGTTTTGGGTTGCACAAAATGGTTTTTGAGTTGGATTTATCTTGATTGACAATCACGCCTGCTTCTTTTTTGGGAGTGGCTAATTCCTCACGATTTTCGTCCAAATAAACCTCACGAGAAAAGAGCGTATAAGTATTGCCTTTATAAGGCATCGTCATATATTGACCGCCTTCTACATTCCAACTGCCTGCAGTATATTCAACTTTATCTTTAGCAATACTAAAGTTAAGTTCACTTTTTTTACCTTTGCTAAATTGATAATTAAAGGTATTGCCATTATTTACCAATTTAATTTGTTTGCCATTGGTGGTATTACATAAAAATACTGTTTCTGCAAAGGCAGGACTTGCAATTAATGCAAAGGTTAGAGATAAAATAATTTTTTTCATAAAAACCTCTTTTAATTGAGTTAGGGAAAATCATACGTGTTCCCTAACTTATTTTTCATTAAATCATTATTGATAGCGTTTGTCTATGCTTTCAAATTCTTGATGTAATTCTTGATAAAATTGATAGGCTTGGCACATTTCCTGTTTTACTTTAGGGTCTTTTTCGTTGTCGCAAGACTCTTTTGCAAGCTGTGTTTCTTCGGTATCTTTCAAACTATCATAAAATGCCAACGCATCACACCCTTGCTCATTACCATTATTGCACGCACGTTTTGCCCAACCATACGCATTCACGATATTTTGTTTGACTTTGAATACTTTTTGAGTTTTATCCTTGGCTTTTTCGCCACTTTCATCAATATCTGCTCCAAACAAAAATAACATACTAGAAAATTGAGCCAAATACACTTGAGCAGGACTATAGCCCATTTCAGCGGATTGAATGGCGTACTTAAATGGCTCATTTGCATCTTTAAAGGTATTGTTATAAATATCCTCAGGCAATTCTGTAGTAGCGAGTTGCGATAGTACAAAATATGCAGGGGCAAAGCCATTTTTGCCAAGCTCTAATAATAAATCCACGCCTTTTTGAATATCCGTTTTGCTTGCGATATAATACATTGCCAAATTCATTTTGGCGTGTGGTTGATTTAATTCACTTGCCTTTTTATACCAAAATATCGCCTCATCTCCTTTGAAATAACTGGCATAATTATTCATAGCAAAGGCATTGCCATTTTCAGCAGATTTTTTATACCATTCTTTGGCTTTTTGCTCATCTTTTTGGGTGTGAATGCCCAAATCATACATTTTTGCCAAATAAAATTGGGCATTGGCATCGCCTTGATTGGCTTGCTTTTCTGTCTTTTTAAAATTCATTGCTTTTAAGACACTTTCATTGGTAGATAAAAATTGCCCTTTTGAATCAAAATCGCCATAAGTGGTGCGGATAATGTCAGGCTCTACTTTTGCCATGGCAGGGGCAGAAAATAAAGCAGTTGCCAGTAGTGCTGATAAGAAAAGTTTTTTCATCATGATGTCCTTTTTTAGAATAAAAACTGGATAAAGTGGGTGTTTGCCGTGGATTTAATTATAGTCATCAAATCATATCGCTATTGAATAGCATTGCCCCGTTCATCAAAATATACGACCGTTTCACCTTGATACGCATAAAATCGGTCTTTTAGCCAGTAAATTTTATCAAACTGTATCGGCACAATCGTCTGCATTTCATGGTTAATCACCCCATATTGACCATTTGATTGTACAATGACCAAAGGTTTGCCATATACCCATGTATAGCCGTCATAAGTTGGTTTTAAGAGTATCTTGCCTGTGTTGATGTCTGCAAAACCGATTTTGGTTTGACCGTTTTGCTTTTGCTCCAAGTAAATGATATTTTGGACAATATGGGGAAAAACGCTGTCATATTCATAGGGCAATACCACTTGCCCTGTAGAGATATTGGTCATGCCATATTTGCCATGTTTTTTCATGGTAACAAAATGGGTTCGGTCGTCAATTTGAGTAGGGATTTCATCATAAATAAATGGGACTAATGTTTTGCCTGTTTGGTCAAGAATGCCCATTTTACCCTCTTTGGTCGCCACAAAATGACCATTATCAATACGAACCACGTCTGCATAATCAGGAGCAATAACAATATCACCTTGAGCATTGACCACGCCATAACGGTCATGGGTTTTGACAATGGCGGTATCTTGATGTAGGCAATACACTTGGTCGTATTTGACAGATGTGTTCGGTTTTGGGCAGTTATCCACCCCTGCAGTTGCAAGTATGGTCAAAAGAGCAAATGTGGTATTCATAACGTCACCTGTATGGGTTTGTGGTAAAAGGTTTTGTAACTAAAAAATTTGGCATTTTTGTATCAAATGAGAGTGGTTTGATGATGTGTTCAACCAAACTAAAGTATCTAACATTTGCAATAAAAAAGAGCCAAGATATCTTGGCTCAATTTTAAATTTTTATTCTTTTGGTTTGTCTGAACTATTTTTATGTTCAGGATAGGTTTTATCTAAATCATCGAGCAAGTTTTGCACTAAATATTCTGCATGACTATAAACTTGTAAACTTTTATTTAACGTTAAAATTTCTTGAGCAAATTCTAAGGCTAACATAATATTGAGTTTACTACGGTCAAGCAATGGTGCTTCTTTGCGTAATTGTGAATATTTTTCATTAAATAATTCAGCCGCACGCTCAAGATGTTGTTTTTGTTCGGCAGTGGTCGCTAAACGGAAGTTTTGGTCAGCTAAACGCACATCTAAAGTAATGGTTTCGCTCATTGTTTTAACTCCTGCTCAAGTTTATCATTATCTTGTTTCAGTTGTTCAATTTCTTGAAGATGTGGGTCATCAGCACGACCAAGTTTATTTAAACGAGCAATAAAGCCTTGTAACTCGGTGCGTGCTTGCTGATTTTTGGTATGCAAATGCTGGTTATTGCTTTGCAAGTGTTTGATTGTTTCTTGTGCTTGAGTGAAATCGTATTGCACTTGCTCTAACGTGGTTTGTAATTCGTTACGCTCTTCTAGGATTTCCTGAAAACGTACTTTTAAATCATTACAATTTTGCTCTAAATTATCGTAACGCTCCGTCAAGGCTGACGCATCAACACCTAATTGCTTGTACTGATTTTGCACACTAGCGAGTTGGGCATTGAGTTGTTCAATATCTTGCTTTTGTTGAAGAGCTTGTTTATCGCTGAGCTTTTTTTGCTCAAGTAAACTAAACTCACTCTCTTGCTTCGCTTGCAAAAGCGCTTCATTTTCTTGTTCTAACACCGTAACACGGTGTTTAAGACGCTCAATATGCGTTTGTAAACGCTGTAACTGTTCTAACATAATTGCACAAAATCGATGTAAGATAAGGTAAGATATATGCTATTGTTGATAGGCGAAAACGATGACCATCATCAATAACCGTGGCTACCCCCTTAGTATAGAGAATAGGTGAAAAAATGCAAGATGATATTTTAGGTTGGACGGCTTGGAATGAAAAATTTCATGCCTTAGATGGAATTTTAACAGTTTCTGAGTTACATGGCATGATGATGGGCATTTTATGCGTAACCGAAGCCCCAACACAACAACAATGGTTACAAATTTTAGCCTTACTCAAAGTACCATCTTTGTCTGATGATGTCTTGCAATTTTTAACCGAAGAAGCAGAAGATGCAAGCTATGCTTTAGCCGAAAGCGAGTTAGATTATTTACCGATTTTGCCTGATGATGAACATTCATTACAACAACGTGTACAAGCATTAGCCGATTGGTGTGCAGGTTTAGTGTTGGGCTTTGGTCTATCTGCTCAAAAATTAACTGAAGAAGAAATGGAATCGATTGAAATCTTACAAAATGTAGCATCTGTTGAATTTGACAGTAGCGATGATGATGAAGATGGCGAAACTGCCTATGAAGAATTATACGAATTAGTACGATTAATTCCTATACAGTTTTCATTGGGCAGACCCCAAAAATTAGCGGTTGAAGCAACATCATTACTACAAACAACAGCCACTACATCAACAACAAAAAAACACGCACCGCAACAAGCAAAAGATGATGTGGTAGAAATTTTTAATCCAAATCGCCCAAGTTAAGCGAAACGATTAATGAGATAGGATAGATTAAAATGACCATTCATTTAACCACTTGTGCAACAGAAGAATTTAAAAAACGCCGTGAACGCTTGGCTCAATCGATTGGTAAAAATAGCATTGCCATCATTGCAACACGAGATGAAATGTACCGTAACCGAGATGCGGATTATAAATATCGAGCAGACAGCAGTTTTTACTATTTAACAGGATTTGCTGAACCTGAAGCGGTTGCGGTGATTGAAACATTTGACCGTGTGGGTGAATATCGTTATACACTTTTTTGCCGAGAACGTAACCGAGAAATGGAAATTTGGACAGGCTATCGTGCAGGTTTACAGGGAGCAGTTGAGCAATTTGGTGCAGATGAAGCCTTTGCGATTGAACAATTAGATAGCGAAATTTTAAGCAAACTCTCTAAAAAAGACAGTTTATATTATCGTATTGGGCAAGACAGCCGTTTTGATGCTCGTGTGATGACATGGATTCAACAACTGGATAAAAAACAACGTGATGGAGAAGCATCGCCACAACAAATCAAACAGCTTGACCGTATATTAGATGAAATGCGAGTCATAAAATCTCCGACAGAATTAGCCTTAATGCGAACCGCTTGCCAAATTACCGCACAAGCCCATACACGAGCAATGCAAACTGTCCGCCCGAACATGATGGAATATCAACTTGAAGCTGAAATTCAATATGTATTTGGACAATATGGCACAGTACCTTCATACAATACCATTGTAGGGGGCGGTGCAAATGGCTGTATTTTACACTATGTTGAAAATAATCAACCTTTAAAAGAGGGTGATTTAGTGTTGATTGATGCAGGGTGTGAATATCAATTTTATGCAGGGGATATTACTCGAACATTCCCAATTAATGGACGTTTTACAGGCGAACAAAAAGCGGTGTATGACGTGGTATTATCTGCACAATTGTCCGCCATTGAACAAGTGAAACTTGGCAATCATTACCGTAAACCACATGAAACTGCGGTGCGTGTTTTAACAGAAGGTTTATTAGCATTAGGCTTGCTCAAAGGTGAGTTGAATGAAATCATCGAAACCGAACGCTATAAACAATTTTTTATGCACGGTACAGGACATTGGCTGGGCATGGACGTGCATGATGTTGGCTCATATAAAAATGATGCGGGCGAATGGCGAACCTTACAAGAAAATATGGTGATGACCATTGAACCGGGCTTATACATTGCCCCTGATGATACCAGTGTCGATGAGCGTTGGCGTGGTATAGGCATTCGTATTGAAGATGATGTGGTCGTTACCACAGGAAACGCTGAAATACTCACCGCAGATGTCGTAAAATCCGTTGAAGATATTGAATATTTGATGAGCCAATCAGCGGAAAGCCATGCTTGAGTATGCTTGAAATGTGATACAATCAATACAACTTAAATGCGAGAAAAAAACATGAATGATACAAGCCAATCCATCATCATTGTTGGCGGGGGCATGGTCGGGTTAAGCCTTGCCTTGTTGTTAGCAAAGGCAGATTTAAACGTTACCTTATTAGAAACGATTCGCTATCCACAGCTTGATGGCGATGATGTCCCGTATCATTCTAGTTTTGACGCTCGCAATACCGCTTTGTCCAGACGAAGTGTACAAATTTATCATACCTTAGGCTTGTGGCAAGATTTAGCCCAATACAGTAGCCCAATTTTACAAGTCCACATCAGCGAACAAGGCGGATTTGGCAAAGCACGATTAATTGCAGAGCAGGAAAAAGTAGAAAATTTTGGCTATGTGATTGAAAATGCGTGGTTTGGTCGAATCTTGCTTAAAGCCGTTCAAGCGGAATCTCGCATTCAACTAATTGATGATATTTGCGTAAAACACATTCAACAAGATGAGCAAACCGTTTATCTCACGGCTCAAAAAAATAACACAACCATTGAACAACAATTCCAATGTTCGCTCTTGATTGGTGCAGATGGACGAGATTCTTTTTGCCGTCAAGCCTTAGGCGTTGGGGTTGATGTCCATGATTATGAACAAGTGGCGATTGTTACTACCGTGCAAACATCAAAAGCCCATCAAAATATTGGCTTTGAACGCTTTAGTGCAGATGGCCCATTAGCATTATTACCATTACATCAACCCAATCGCCGTTCTGTGGTCTGGACAGTAAAAAAAGGCACAGAGCAACAATGGCTTGGTGCAGAAAATGATGCCTATTTCTTATCTGCCTTACAACAGACCTATGGCGACCGAGCAGGCAAATTTGAAAAAACAGGACAACGTTTTTGTTACCCATTATCCCAAGTTCTTGCCCATCAACAAGCAGTTGGACGTGTCGTCTTAATGGGCAATGCCGCACACACTTTACACCCAGTTGCAGGACAAGGCTTTAACTTATGTTTGCGTGATGCAGATGTATTAGTCAGATATTTACGTCAGCAAGTGGCATTAGGCAAAGATATTGGCGATGCTCAAATGTTAAAAGACTATGAGCAAGCACGTTTAACCGACCAAAAACGGGTCATTCATTTCTGTGATAGCGTGGTAAAAGGCTTTAGCCATACCAATCCTTTGGTTAAATTTGCACGCAATGTGGGCTTAATCGCATTTGATGTTGTACCCAAAGTCAAACCAACCTTAGCCAACTATGCGATGGGGTTAAAGGCATGAAAGAACAAAGCATTCAACCATGTATAAAACAATGTGTCATTGTTGGGGGCGGATTAGTTGGCGGATTAACCGCATTATTACTGGCAAAAGGCGGTGTACAAGCGACCGTTTTAGATGCTATGCCCATGTTGGATAGAGAAAAAACCTTTGCCCAATATAATCCACGAGCATTAGCCTTAACACAAGCAACCATACAACTCCTTAAACATAGCGATTTATGGCAACCGTTATTGGACAGTAAACGCTTTATGCCGTTTACAGGTATGCAAGCATGGAATAATCACGGTTATGGTGATATTTTGCTGGGACAATACAGTAACAACCCAATGCCCCATCAATGGTTAGGGGTGATGGTTGAGCCAAGCATTTTAAATGTCTTGATTCAACAAAAATTAGTGGAAAATGTACAAGATTATCGCCCAAAATGTAAAGTCAAAGCCATAGATAAAGCAACACATCAAGGCAAAAACATTTGGAATATCACACTTGAAAATGGTGAATATTTATCCACTTATTTACTCATTGGAGCAGATGGAGCAAACTCATTTGTACGACAAAGTGCCATGATTGAAATTGATGTATTAGATTATCAACAATCGGTGTTAAGTTGCGTGGTCAAAACGGCTCAACATCATCAACACGTTGCCCGTCAAATGTATAATCCAACCCCATTTGCCTTATTACCGATGGCAGGGCAAACCACCGAAGAAAATGGCTATTTACACTCTTTAGCATGGACAGTTTCCACAGGCGATGCAGAATATTATCAGCAATTACCTTTAGATGAATTTCAAACCTTACTCAATAAAGAAAGTGCTTATATGTTAGGCGAAATTCAAGTGCTGACCGAACCACACGCATTTCCACTCAAAGCCCGTTCAGCACAACGCTATGTTGATGATGGACTCGCTTTGGTTGGAGATTCTGCCCATGTGATTCACCCATTAGCAGGGCAGGGCATGAATTTAGGCTGTTTAGATGCTGGCGTGTTATGTGATGTATTATTACACGATAAACAACGTGGCGTTTGGGCAAATCACAGTACATTACAACGCTATCAACATCAACGAAAAGGACATAATGAATTGATGATGCACAGTATGTCTGCCATTGGTTTTGGTGAGCGGTTACAACAAACCCCTTTCCGTTGGGCATTAAATTGGGGACGTAAACAAGTTTCACATTCTGCCTTAGCAAAACACTTTTTAATGACCCAAGCCGATGGCTTACATGCGTTACAAGGCACACGTTATGCGGTTTAAAAAATTATCATTATCGCTAAAATAACGGTGCAAGATGATTGTTTAATGCTATCCCTTTTTGTAGAATAAGCAAAAATTTAAATGTTTTTTATTTAATAAGAGAGACTCCCATGAGTGATTATGATGAAATTGATGACCCAATGATTGACGATGAAGAAGCAGAAGATGCGGAACAAGGGGCAAATGTCAGCTTAGAACTAGATGAAGAAGGCGGATTAAGCGATGAAGATTTAGCCGAAGCAGAAACCTTATCTGTAACAGCAAAACAAAAACAACGTGAAGCCTTAGCCAATGAAGTCGAAGCCTTTTTAGCACGTGGCGGAAAAATTACTGAACTTCCTGCTGACGATTCAGCACGAGACTAATTAAAAAAGTGAATGTGTGCGATGAGCCAACCACAACATATCCTATACATTAGCGATAATAAAGCAGGACATCGCTCACAAGCACTTGGGCTTTATCATGCCATGCAACGTGTATATGGAACGACCTTGCATTTTACAGAACAACAGCAAACAGAATTTTCATTGTTTGATTTAATATGTTGTATTCTTACAGGAAAGAAACCTAAAAATATTACCACACCGCCGTGTTATCTCATTGGTGTTGGTAGTCATACCCATTTAACGGTTGCATTATTAGGGAAAATTTATCCTCAAGCGAAAACGCTTATTCTCATGAAAACGTCTTTACCATTTTCATGGTTTGATTATCATATTATTCCACAACATGACCGAAATAATTTAACAGTACAACAGCAGAAATTACCCAATGTTTTCTTTACTCAAGGCGTACTGAATCCGATTGTTAATCAACAACAGCACCAAGCAGGACGCATACTTATTGCATTAGGTGGTTCATCAAAACGCCATCAATGGGAAAATAACAGCATTTTGACGCAACTTTTAAGCATTATTCAGCAACAACCACAGGCGGAAGTCATTGTAACGACATCTCGCCGTACCCCTAGCGATTTTTTAACCGAATTTAACGCATTATTTCCAACTGAATTTTACCCACAAATTCAATTTTTTCCTGTAGAGCAAACCCCACAAGGTTGGATTTTTGAACAAATGCAACTTGCCGAAACGGTATGGGTCAGTGAAGATAGCGTTTCTATGATTTTTGAAGCTTTGACATCAGGGGCAAAAGTGGGGATTTTATCAGTAAAACGATTAAAACATGACCGAATTATTCAAATGTTAAATCAACTGTTAGAACAACCACAACCATTAAATTTTTCGTTAAATGAAGCGGAAAAAGTCGCAGAATGGTTAAAGCATAAGGAAGAACGTGCATGAAAATTTTACATATTGCCAATTTTGGATTTAATAAACAAGGAACACATTTTTATAGTACTGACCGAAAAATCTC
>JBHACK010000205.1:0-3211 GCA_041854545.1 Acinetobacter sp.
CGTGTCAGTATTCGAGACCCTTGGGATTTTGCGGAAGTTTATGGTGTCCTTTATGATTTTATTAAGCAATTTCAGTTTGATACCGAACAGTATGACTATTTATTACACATTACCACAGGCACGCACGTTGCTCAAATTTGCTGGTATTTGTTAATTGATGCTCATTATTTACCTGCAAAATTGATTCAAAGTTCGCCAACGGCTTCTCGGCAAGCACACGGCGAATATCGTATTATTGACCTTGATTTATCTCGTTATGATGCGTTAAAAATACGTTTTGATGATGAGCAAGAGCAACATTGGCAACAGCTCAAAGATAATATTGCTACTTATAATGCAAACTTTAATCGCTTGATTTGTGAAGTGGAAAAAGTGGCAACTCGTTCGCAAGCTCCAATTTTAATTATGGGGGCGACAGGGGTCGGTAAATCGCATTTAGCCAAACAAATTTTTAAATTAAAAAAGGAAAAATTTCATCTGACAGGGCGTTTTATTGATGTGAATTGTGCGACCTTAAAAGGCGATAGTGCCATGTCTGCCTTATTTGGGCATATCAAAGGGGCATTTACAGGAGCAAATGTAAGCCGTGATGGGTGGTTAAAATCGGCTGATGGTGGGATTTTATTTTTAGATGAAATTGGCGAATTAGGTTTAGATGAACAAGCAATGTTACTCAAAGCCATTGAAGATAAATCCTTTTTTGCGGTTGGTAGTGATAAGGAAACTTGTGCAAATTTCCAACTGATTGCAGGAACAAATAAAGATTTACGTCTTGAAGTACAAGCAGGACGTTTCCGAGAAGATTTATGGGCAAGGTTAAATACTTGGACATTTTTTCTCCCCCGTTTAATTGAGCGTGTGGAAGATATTGCCCCGAATATCGAATTTGAATTACAGCGTTTTGCCACTCAACATCAACGTAATGTCCGTTTTTCTAAAGATGCCTTAGCACATTATTTGAGTTTTGCAGAGTCAAAACAGGCAACATGGCAAGGCAATTTCCGTGATTTAACCGCAAGCGTTACTCGTATGGCAACCTTGTGTGATGGTTCATTGATTGAAATGAGTACGGTTAAGCAAGAAATTGAACGTTTAAAACAGCTTTGGGGACACGGTTCATCTACATCAGAGCATAAAACTCAAGATGATATGTTATCTATTTTATCTCCAGAAATGCGATTACAACTCGATGAATTTGATAAAATTCAACTCATTGGTGTACTCAACATTTGTGTGCCAGCCAAATCTATGGCAGATGCAGGTCGGCAATTATTTGCCTACTCTCGTACACAAAAGCAATCTGCCAATGATAGCGACCGTGTAAAAAAATATTTGGCTCGTTTTGGTTTGACTTGGGCAGATATTGAGCGATTTAATTGTGATAAAATCTAAATCATTCGCCTTTGTAAACTTATATGAATATTATGTCCAAATTGTTAAAAAAGTGCTATGATATGTGAATACTTCTTAGAACCTGTTCATGATTAATTTTTTTAGGCAAAAATGAGATAAATCGCCAGCTTTTCAAGGAAAAAATGCAGGTTGATAGTCATTCTATCAAGCAAGTTTTTGACGCAGAAAAGCAAGATTTAGCCATTTTTGACAAAAAAGCAATGATTTTTAATGAAATATTCTACAAAAACATGAAAGCGTAATTAATTATGAACAGGTTCTGAATATGGGGCTTAAGATGGATTTACTTCAACGTGTACAACAGATTCCAGTCGGTAAATTTCATTATCAATTATTAGTGATGATTGGTTTAGGTTGGTTGTTTGATGCGATGGATACAGGATTAATCGCATTTATTATGACCAGTTTGAGTCAGGAATGGCAATTACACAGTCAAGAAAAAGCATGGATTGTCAGTATCGGTTTTGTGGGCATGGCGATTGGTGCCGTCTTAGCAGGGAAATTTGCTGACCGTTGGGGACGAAAAGGGGTTTTTATTGGCACTTTAATCATTTATAGTGTTGCAACGGCTTTATGTGCCTTTGCTCCAAATTTAATATGGTTGTTAGTCTTTCGGTTTATTGTGGGCATTGGTTTGGGCGGTCAGTTGCCTGTAGCTGTTGCCTTAATGAGTGAATATTTGCCTGCGTCTGTGCGTGGGCGGTTTATCGTATTATTAGAAAGTTTTTGGGGCTTGGGTTGGCTGGTTTCAGCTTTGATTGCCTATTATTTTATTCCGACTTATGGTTGGCAAATTGCATTTTTATTAGGTGGATTGCCTGTTTTTTATGCTTTCGTGTTATGGAAAAAATTGCCTGAATCTATTCCTTTTTTGGTTCAGCAAAAACGTTATCATGAAGCCCATTGTCTTTTATCTCGCATTGAACAAAAATTACAACGTCCTACAGTTGAGATGATAATTCCCACTCAACAGCAGACTATTCGTTCGCATTCTTTTCGGCAGTTATGGTCGCCGTCATTGCGTCAGCGTTCGTTTATGTTGTGGTGTTTGTGGTTTGGTATTGTCTTTTCTTATTATGGAATTTTCACTTGGTTGCCAAGTTTGTTGGTACAGCAAGGTTTTACCATTGTTCATTCTTTTAAATATACCTTGATGATGATTTTAGCTCAACTCCCAGGGTATTTGGTCGCCGCATGGTGCGTGGAAAAATTTGGACGTAAAATTACCTTAGCAAGTTTTATTTCCTGTTGTGCCATCAGTGCTTATTTCTTTGGACAAGCGTCAAGTGTTGAAAGTTTGATGTTGTGGGGCTGTTTGATGTCGTTCTTTAATTTGGGGGCTTGGGGCGTGGTTTATACTTATACGCCTGAATTGTACCCTGCATCGATTCGTGCCTTTGGTTCAGGCTGGGCGTCTGCGATTGGTCGTATTGGGGGGCATTGTTGCTCCGCTTGTCGTTACCGCTTTTATGGAATTACATCAGGCGTTTTCTTTGGTATTTTTAATGTTTACCGCCGTGATGTTTGCCATTGCATTTATTGTGATTGCCTTAGGTGAAGAAACCAAAGGCAAAACTTTGGAATCTATCTAATGTGAATTTGGTATAGTTTTAATTATAACCAATTAATTTTATTAAAAATTAAATTTCCTATCGATTAAGTTAAAGCACAAAACTTTCAAAATATTCCTTTAAATGTTGGGTTTCGCTATCGCTCAACACCAACCTACCCAATATAATTTGAAATTTAAATTGGAATAAATGGGATATTTTAAACTGCACTCACGTTAATTTAGTCA
>JBHACK010000206.1:0-3048 GCA_041854545.1 Acinetobacter sp.
GCTTTATTTTTCTATTTTGCGTTTACAGGCAATGCGTCATCTGCCATGTTAGCGACCATTATCGGTTTAGTTGGCTCGTTGATTTTGGCACTCGTGGCAATGTTTAAACCACATACAGCACCCAATATTGCGATTCCTTATGCGTTGATGGAAGGGTGTTTTTTAGCAGGGATTTCCTTTTCATTTCAAGCAAAATACCCAGGGGTGCCTGTTTTAGCATTATTGGCAACAGTTGTTACATCGTTTGTTATGCTAGGTTTGTATAAAGCCAAAATTATTCGTGCAACAGAAAAATTTAAAGCGGTTGTACTTTCTGCGACCTTAGCGATTGCCATGATTTTTGTGGTACAAATCATTTTGCAATTTGCATTTTCAAGCAGTATCCCACATTTATTTGAAAATAATTGGTTAGGCGTTGGCTTTGCAGGCTTTGTTGCGGTGATTGCATCGTTAAATCTAATTTTAGACTTTGATATGATTGAAGAATATTCCGCTCAATCTGCACCTAAGTTTTTTGAATGGGTGTGCGGTATTGCCGTATTAGCAACCTTAGTTTGGATGTATATTTCATTCTTACGTTTGATTGGCTTTTTAAGCGAAGATTAAACAACCTGCTACCAAAAGAAATCCCCTAAAATGATGTGTTTTAGGGGATTTTTTTAAGGCAATTATTGTTGATTAATGTTTGACTTTTTCAACTTCATGAGCCATTGATTTTGCGACTTGACGTAATTCAAATTTTTGAACTTTACCTGTACTGGTTTTAGGAATTTCTGCAAAAACAATATGTTTAGGCACTTGGAATCCTGCTAAATGTTTACGGCAATGCTCAATAACACTGGTACGGTCAAGCGTACAACCTGCATGAATTTCAATAAAGGCAACAGGCACTTCGCCCCACTTTTCATGTGGTGCGGCAACGACTGCACAACTCGCAATTTCAGGCATACGATATAAAATATTTTCGACTTCAATGCTAGAAATATTTTCACCCCCTGAAATAATAATATCTTTTAATCTGTCCATGATTTTAATATAACCATCAGGATATTTTACGCCTAAATCACCTGTTCTAAACCAACCATCACGGAATGCTTCATCGGTTGCTTTACGGCTTTTGAGATAGCCTTTCATCACCATATTACCACGCAAGGCAAGTTCGCCCATTTCTTCGCCATCTGCTTCAACAGGAATGCTAGTGCCTTGTTTAAACACTTCAAAACCTGACATTAAATGTGCTTTTACACCTTGACGAGATTTTTTGCTGGCTCGTTCTGAAACGCTTAACGCATTCCATTCTTCATGCTCTACGCAAATGGTTACAGGCCCGTAAACTTCAGTTAAACCATAGACATGGCTAATATGAAAGCCCATCGCTTCCATTTTTTCTAAGATGGCTTCCGATGGTGGAGCACCTGCAATCCAACCTTTGACTGTATGTTGAATCGCTTGTTTTAATTCATCTTTTCCGCCTGCAATCATGCTATGAACAATTGGAGCAGCACAATAATGCGTAACCTGATATTTTGCAATCAATTTTAGAATTAAATCCGCATCAATCTTACGCAAACAGACATTAATCCCTGCACGTTCTGCAACTGACCATGGGAAACACCAACCATTACAATGGAATAACGGCAATGTCCAAAGGTAGGTTGCGTGTTTAGGCATATCCCAATCTAAAATGTTGGATATCGCATTGAGAGTAGCCCCACGATGATGATAAACCACACCTTTTGGAATGCCTGTTGTACCAGACGTATAATTTAAGGTAATGGCTTCCCATTCATCTTCAGGTTTTTCCCAAGCAGTTAAATCATCACCACTTGCAATCAGTTCTTCATAGCTCATTTGTCCAAAACGTGCCACATCAAGGGCAATATCGGTGGCATGAATCAGAATTAAATCAGGAAATGTTTCTTCAATTAATTCAGCATGATGAGCAAATTCACTATCTAAAATTAAGGCTTTGGCTTCCGAATGTTGTAAACAAAAGGTGATAGCATTAATGTCTAATCGTGTATTCAGTGTTGCTAAAACTGCTCCTGCCATTGGTACACCAAAAGCGACTTCAACCATCGCAGGTGTATTAGGCAACATCACCGCAACCGTATCATTTTTATCAATACCTAGATTTTTTAATGCAGATGCCATTTTTTGACAGCGAAGAAAGGTTTCAGCCCATGTTTGTGTGAGTTGGTTTTGATTTAAATCATCATAAATAATGGCAGTTTTATGTGGATAGATTTGTGCTGACCGCTCTATAAAATCAATAGGGGTGAGTGGTTGATAATTGGCTTGATTTTTGGCAAGTCCTGTGTGAAAGTCGGTCATAAATACTCCATCATTAACGAGAGAAAAGTTGCTTGAATCATAACAAGGGCATGATGTTTTCTCAAGATGATTTTATCTAAAGTCTAATAGGATATCCTGATATTAGCTGTACTTACTTTAGCAAAATACTACAAACCTTTCCTTTTTACTACTCCGAACTCACGTGAGAATGCTGTAATATGTTAGTAAGGTTCATTATCAAAAGGGTCAAATAATATATTATTTTTCATATCTTTTGCTTTATGAATTAATTGGATAATGGATAAGATTTCATCATAAAAATTACAATTATTTTGATGAAAAAAATTAAATTCCATAATTAAAGTATCTAAATCTGATATAAGCTCGTAATCTATCCACGAAATTTCAGATAGTAAACTACATTTCTCATTAGAAAATTCAACTAAATGTTGTGCTAACTCTTTTGAGAGTACAATATATTCAATTGATTGATAAGGTTCATGATTAGACCATATATGAATAAGAAACATAAAATACCTTTAGAAATTTTTAAAATGTCTTACCTGTCATAACACTGATTACAATTTGGCAATCATTTTAGAAATGAAATCGCGTTTTTGCATTAAAAATGGCTAAATCTTGATTTTCATCGTCAAATTGCTTGTTGATATTTCAATATCAACTACACAATTTTCCTTGAAAATCTGCGATTTTTCTCATTTTTAATTGCAAATACGAAATATCAGGATGCCC
>JBHACK010000207.1:0-2805 GCA_041854545.1 Acinetobacter sp.
GGTTGGACTGTAGGGGGAATGTGTATCTTCAGCTAAATTTTGCGATTGATATTTCAATATCAACTGCACAATTTTCCTTGAAAATCTACGGTTTCTCTCATTTTTAATTACAAATACGAAATGTCAAGATACCCTAAAGATTCAGTTATTGCGTGCATTTTCATCTTGTTGAATTAATTCAACTTTATAGCCATCTGGGTCTTCAACAAAAGCAATAACTGTAACGCCCCCTTTCATTGGCCCTGCTTCACGCACCACATTTCCACCCCGTGCTTTGATTTCTTCACAGGCTTTGTAGGCATCTTCTACACCAATGGCAATATGTCCATACGCATTGCCTAATTCATAATGGTCTGTGTCCCAGTTATGGGTTAATTCCAGTACTGTATGGCTATCTTCATCACCATAACCAACAAATGCAAGGGTAAAACGCCCTTCTGGATAATCACGTTTGCGTAACAAAGTCATGCCTAAAACATCGGTATAAAATGCCAATGAACGTTCTAAATTGGTTACGCGTAACATTGTATGTAACATTCGCATAAATTACTCTCCATCATGTTGAGAATCAGCAGTTTGAGCGTGATGTTGCTTTAATAAGCGAGCAACCCAAACAATTAAAATTAAAATTGGAACACCAATTAAGGCGGTCATCAAGAAAAAGTTAGGATAGCCCATATGCGTAACCATTGTTCCAGAATATCCACCTAAAAATTTTGGTGTTAGGGTCATCAACGAGCTAAATAACGCATATTGTACAGCCGTAAAGGAAATGCTAGTTAAACTCGATAGAAATGCAATAAAGGCAGCCGTGGCAAGTCCAGACGCTAAATTATCCACCAAGACCGCAAAATATAACCACCAAACACTATACTGTTGAATTACTTTGCCTTTGATTTCAACTTCTGTTTGCGATGAATCGACTAATTTTAAAGGCTGAACCGAAATATTTAAAGCTTGTGTTTCTGTCATTACCTGATATGTTTGGCTGGCTTGCCATTGCGTTCCATCATCTGCAACAGCTAAAACGTTTACTTGTTTATTTTGTGCATTCTGTAAAATTTCCCCTTTAATGGATGCGGTAAATGTACCTTGTTTATCTAATTTTGCAGGATAAAATTCATTATCAATCTGCAGTTGAATCCCTTTTTCTTTGTCTAATTGTTCTGCAGAACGTTCAAAAAATTGCCCTGAAATAATAATCGGTTGCTTTAATTCTTCTGTGCTGACCTGATTATCATAACTGATAGGTAAAAATTGTAGTTTTTGTGTACTTTGTTGATGAAGATATGGATATTGAATCTGTACTGCTTGTTCTGCTGATTGATGGGCAAATTGTGTACTGATGTGTAAATGACCTTGACCATTGTGCAACGCTTGTTCAAGTTGCTGACGTGGTAATTTAATTGACCAATAGCCCACTTCATCGACTTGAGTGCTATAATTTTGCCCTGCAACATTCACTTGTACATCTGCAATCGATTGTCCTGATTTAACGAAACCAATAAAAATTAAATTGGTTGAACTGGCTAAAATCGCAGAAATAAACAGCAATTTCATCACATTAAATCGCTGTGCCAATAATCCACCGAAAAAACCACCAATTAAACTAAAAATCACCCCAAAGGTTTTGACTGCAGATGCAATTTGTTCTTTCGTAAAATTTAAATCTTGATAAAAAATGTTAGAAATCGCACCTGCCACAATATCAGAAATGCGATAAAATCCAATCAATAACAACATCACAAGAGCAAGTTTTAAGCCATAACGCTTAAAAAAATCGGCAATCGGTGCAACCCATGTTTCATACGCCATTTGACGATTGACCACACCTAATTTTACTAAAACAACGCCTAAACCAACCGCAACCATGCCAGAAAGAATAAAACGAACACTTTCTAAACCAAATAATGCTAAAGTATCTTTAATGGCATACGCCTGTTTTAATTGAGCAATCGGAGCATCTAATTGTGTATAACTCACCACAAAACCTGCGACAGCACAAGCAAATACACCCACTAAACGAAAATAATCTTGCCGTTGATAAACACGCTCACGCACACGATTTATCGCTTCAGGAATCACTAAAGTCGTGATAATCCCAATCAACATCGTCCCTGCCATTGCAAGATAAGTATATTGCCATGCTGAATAATTATAATTTCCTTTTGCCGTCCCTAACTGTGCCGCTAAATATAACGCCCCTGCTCCTGTTACAATCATACCAAGACGATAGCCTACACTATAGGTCGATGAAAGCACAGTTTGCATTTCATCTGTACCTGCTAATTCAATACGATAGGCATCAATCACCACATCTTGCGTTGCAGATGAAAACCCTAACAACACCGCACCAAACGCCATTTGATACAGTTGCTCACCGCCTAATGCAGGGTCAGTCATTGCCATAATACAAATTGCAAAGACAATCAAAATTTGTGAAATCAGCAACCACGCACGACGACGACCTAATTTTTGCGTTAAAACAGGAATCGGTAATTCATCAATCAATGGAGCCCAAATAAATTTAAACGAATACCCCAAGGCTGCCCAACTAAAAAAAGTAATGGCACTTCGCTCAATCCCTGCTTCACCTAACCACAAGCCCAAAGTCGAAAAAATTAATAAAATCGGAATCCCCGCAGAAAAACCAAGGAATAACATAATCCATGCACGACGGTCAGCATAGGATTTAAATGCCGAAAACCATGATTTTTGAGATGCGGATTGATTCATGAAAAAACCTAAATAATAAAAATGGACAAAAATAAATAACTTAAGCTAAACTAAATATTTTGACCTAAA
>JBHACK010000208.1:0-3323 GCA_041854545.1 Acinetobacter sp.
ATGACAACTGCCAAATTATTTTGGAGTGGCAATTCGCAAGCGGTGCGGTTGCCCAAAGAGTTTCGTTTTGAAGGCAAAATGGTCAATATCCGCAAACAAGGCAAGCAAGTGATTATTGAACCGATTGTCAATGATTGGGCATGGCTAGATGATGTACAAGGCTTTGATAATACAATGGAACAAGCCATACAGGAATTACGCAACGAACCCGAACAGGAACGCGATTGGAGCGTGTTTGAATGAAATACTTGCTTGATACCAATATGGTGATTGCCATCAGCAGACGACAAGCCAATATCATCAACAAAATCCGCCAATATCAGCCAAGCGATTTTGTATTGTCCAGCGTGGTGTATTTTGAATTGGCATTTGGGGCGTATAACAGCCAAAAAGTGCAGGATAACTTACGCACTTTGGAACAGTTGCCGTTTGAAATTTTGCCGTTTACCCAACAAGATGCGTATTATGCAGGGAAAATCCGTGCCGATTTAAAACAAAAAGGTACACCGATTGGTGTTTATGATGTGTTGATTGCAGGGCAAGCCGTTGCCCAAGAGTTGATTTTATTAACCCATAATGTGAAAGAGTTTGAACGGGTAGATGGGTTGAAGTTTGAAGATTGGCTGGAGTAATACGACGTGGCAAAAATACATTTAATCAATGAATATAATATGCCAATTTATGATAATTTATTATCTTATTGGAGTATGCATTTCATTTCTGTTTTAGAATGTTTAGCTTATCATAAGAATTTACAATTCAGACCCATCATAATACCTGAAACTCAAACGATTAGTTCTCTTGCACTGATGAAAGGTAATCACCCTAATAGCTTTTTTGATATTATGGCTAATTCTATTAGTAATTGGGGTATGCAATATTTCATGGTTCATTACCTAAATCATAAAATTAGCTTAGATTTAGTAGATAGAATAAAAGAACAGTTAGATGATTTATTTAATATTCCAAATTACAAAGACTATGATGATTTTGAATTTTATATTTCAGGGTGCGATTCAGAATTAACAAAAGATATCAGCAAATACTATGATGAAATTTATCCTAAAATTTTTGAATTAGATTTTCTTTCAAAAGATTATTTAATACGTAATTCAGATATTTGCCTAGTTTTAAAAGATACTCAAAATGACAAAAATATTGCTATTTTTGGTGAGATAGAAGGTAATGATGGTGATAGATTATTCAATAATAAATTTTGGAATGGAAAGTCTGATTTTTGTGTTCTTGGAATAGGTGCTGTTAATGGATATGGGAAAGGAAAATTTTATATTGAAAGATATTTACATCATGGAATATACCCTAAGTTAAATATTATTTTTAAAAAAAATAGTTATGTAGTTCGTGATTTTTTCATGTGATTAATGAATTTAGATATATTTTTAACTATGGCACAAAACATATAAATTATAGTGATAATAGTAATTTTCGTTATATTGTAAATGAAATTATCATAAAAAATTGGAATAATTCTATTTTATATATACTAGACCAATTATATGAAATTAAGAATGATTCTGGTGAAAATTTAATTGGTAGAATTGAAAAAGGAGATATTAAGTTGATTGTACCAATGGATAATTAACTATGAATCGCCTAGAATCCCTAAAAATCTTTGTCAGCGTTACTGAAACCTTACATTTTTGTAAACAAGCTCCGCATTTTGCTGTATCCGTCTCGGCATAAATTGCCGTTGGCGGTGCGGAAATTGGTGGATTTTTTGGTGGGGTATTTTGCGGATAGGGATTGGTAGGGATTTTTAGGCTACCTAAAAACAAAAGTGGTCAATTCTGCAACTTCATATTGCAAAACTGACCATTTTATTATTGATTTTTCAATTACTTACTTGCTACCGTAAAACGCTTGTGTAAATGTGCTTTATTTTCTACATCATCAGCGATGGCAATCGCCAAATCCGCTACGCTAATACCTGCAGGTACACCACCATTCATCAACAAATCATCTTGACCTAAATGATATTCGCCTGTACGCTCTTCGCTATATCCCCCAGTTACACCAAGTAGTGCAGGCGGTGAGATAAACGCCCAATTTACATCACGGCGGTCTTTTAAATCATTTAATAAATTGCGTGCTGAGTTTGCCCCATCAAAAATCTCTTTTGGAAATGCAGGAGTATCAATCAGCTGTACATTAGGAGCAACAAACAAACTACCTGCACCACCCACGACCAATAAATACGGCACATTGGCGACTTTGCTTGCTTCTACAATCGCATTTGCCCCACGTGTAAAATCCGCCCCAATATTTGGGTTTGTCCAACCGGGGTTAAATGCACTCACCACCGCATCAAAGCCTTGTAATTGATTAGCAAAGTCAGCTGAATGTACATCAGCAACGACTGCTGTTACATTATCCGCTTGTGGTGCTTTGTTAATATCACGCACAAATGCGGTCACTTGATGACCACGGCTTGCTAATTCTTTAACAACTGCTTGACCGACATAACCTGTTGCACCGATGACTGCAAATTTTTTCATAGGAAATACTCCAATTTTAAGTTAAATCAATAGATAAAGTTTAAACAAGTGAATTAAAACATACTACGACCGCTAACCGTCTTTTCAGGTACAGCTTGAATAACGTCCCAATGTTCCACAATCTTGCCATTGTTATCCAAACGGAAAATATCCACTACTGCTTCACCACGGTCATCTGCTGATATTTTGCTGTGTACATGCACCATCACCAAATCACCTTCTGCAATCACTCGTTTAATTTCTGCTTTAGCGTGTGGATGTTCTTTTAAAAATGGGGCGAATGCGTCAATAAAGGCTTGTCCGCCATCGGCAACACTTGGATTATGCTGTAAATATTCTTTACCGATATGTTTGTTTACTGCTTCTCGTAATTTATGTTGATTAAATGCCAATTCATAAAAATCTAAAACGTTGGCTTTATTACGTTCTGTTTGAGTTAGTTTTTTTTGTACAGTTTGCTTACTTGTTGATACGGTTTGAGCATTGTGTGCTTGAGAGCTAGCACACGCTGTTAATAACACCGCCATCGCCACAACAAAAAGAGATTTCATCTTAATTCACCTAAAGTTGAAAATGTATTGGATATAGCGTATTATAAATATATAAATTATTTTTGATAAGTACTTACAAAAAAGTAAGTATAAAAATAATTTTTAATCCATTAATTTTAAAAGGTTTAAAAATGTCAAAAAGTTCATTTGATTTTAATAAAGGGCGAGTTTTGTCGGCAAATTGTCCTTCTCGTCAAATTTTACAGCACTTAACCAATCGTTGGGGTGTCTTGGTCATGCTTGTACTTGCCAATGG
>JBHACK010000209.1:0-5020 GCA_041854545.1 Acinetobacter sp.
ACCGCAGGAAAAAAGGTCGGCTGATAACGTTCAAATTGTTTGGTTACATCATCAAAATCTCGTGCATTTGGAAGGACTAATAAAGCAAAGCCCATTTTCATGCCTAACATTGTTACCATAAAGGAGAAGATATGATATAACGGTAAGGCAACCACCATGTATTCACCATGTTGATATGGTCGCTCAAAACCACTTTTAACATAGGTCATACATTGTTCTACATTACAAATTAAATTGCGATGGCTAAGCATTGCCCCTTTTGCTACACCTGTCGTTCCGCCTGTATATTGTAATACGGCAATGTCTTCTAGGTTTACGTTTGGACGAGTGTAGCGATAGTTACGATTTAAAATATCTTTAAAATTGATTTTATTGGCAATATGATAGCTTGGTACCATCTTTTTAATATAGCGGATAGCCAAGTTAATCAACGTTCCTTTAAAGCCCAACATATCCCCCACACTTGTTACAATCACATGGCGAATTTGTCCTTTATCTTGGACTTTTTCAAAGGTATGGGCAAAGTTTTCGATAATAAATAAGGCTTTACAATCACTATCTAACAGTTGATGTTCTAATTCATGTGCGGTATAAAGTGGGTTAATATTGACCAATACATAACCTGCTCGAATAATCCCCATCATCACCGCTAAATATTGTGGCGTGTTTGGCATCATCACCGCAATTTTATCGCCTTGGTTTAAGCCAAGGGTTTGTAGGTAGCCTGCAATATTTTGGCTAATCGCATCGAGTTCATCATAGCCAATATCCGCTCCCATAAAGGTGATGGCATTTTGACCTTTATTGGCTTTAAAATTGACATCAAAAAAATCCAGTAATGACGCTATACCTTGTGGAAATTCTAAATCCACTTCTAAGCCATGTCGTTCATAGGTTTTTCGCCAAAGTCTATCAGCAGGAAGTTTAAAATTATCCATAAATTGTGTCATTTGTATCACCTGAATATGTAAGAATAGGGTTCAAAAAGTGCAATAGTATATTGTTGGACGTTCATTGTCCACATGGTATTGCTTATTTTTTATGCTTATCAGATTACAACCTATTCTATTATTTTGTTTTTATTTTATTTTTTAAATTTATGACAAGGGGATATTTTTGTAATAATTTCATCATATTTTGTTACAATTACTTTTTTAGATGATATTTTATGCAAAAACCGTTCAGTTTTGGTGAACGGTTTTTATCAAAATGATTAAAAATAAATCATTATTCTACATCATCAAACGCATCTGCACTCATTGCAACGGTGTTAAAGCCTGCATCAACATATAAAATTTCACCTGTAATACCTGATGCCCACGGTGAGCATAAGAATAGTGCGGTATTGCCGACTTCTTCAATCGTAACATTACGTTTTAATGGAGCAATGCGTGCATTGGTATCCAACATTTTACGGAATGATTTAATACCACTAGCCGCCAACGTACGGATAGGGCCTGCTGAAATGGCATTGACACGGATTCCTTCTTTGCCCAAACTTGATGCTAAGTAACGGACGCTCGCTTCTAAAGATGCTTTGGCTAAGCCCATCACGTTGTAGTTTGGTAATACTCGTTCACTTCCTTGATAAGTCAAGGTCAATAAACAGCCTTGGCGTGCTTGTAAAAGTGGTTTTGCACTGCGTGCCATTGCCACAAAGCTATATGCACTGATGTCATGGGCGATTTTAAAGCCTTCACGGTTGGTTACTTCGGTAAAATCACCGTCTAAGGTATCAGCTGGGGCAAAACCAATGGAATGAATCACACCGTCTAAGCCGTCCCAATGTTTGGCTAAGTCAATAAAAGTTTGTTCAATTTGTTCATCGCTGGCAACATCGCAAGCAAAAACTAAATTTGAGCCAAATTGTGTCGCAAATTCGTCCACACGTTTTTTCATTTTTTCGTTTGGATAGGTAAAAGCAAGCTCTGCACCTTGTTGATGTAGAGCTTGTGCAATTCCGTAAGCAATCGAAAGTTTGCTTGCAACGCCTGCAATTAAAAAGCGTTTTCCTGTTAATAAGCCATTCATGATATTTTTCATCTCTCAATCAAAAATTTCCACTATCATGCCAAGTTTTTGCTTAGAGTGGTATTGCAGAAAATGACTTTATGGTGTTGGTTTGTTGTTTAATTTGCTAAAGTTTTCACAATCGGATAATTGCTTTTGATACTTTAGAATATCATCTTTTTTACTATCTTGAATGCTGATAATAAAAGTTACTTGGTCTCGTTGCATGACATTGGCGGTTGCTTGTTGTTCATCGGCAGGGCGTGATACCAGTTGTTCTAAGCTGTTGCAAATGTCTTTTTCCAGTTTTTGTTCAATTTGTTTTTTAACAATTTCTGGAATGTCAAATGGCACAGGTTTATCAAGGCTTAAAGTGAGTTTGTAGTTTGGATATTCATTTACCGCTTGATAATTGAGCTGTACACCCAGTAAACGTTCGTTTTTAGGGGTGTATTGGCTTAAGTCCAGTTGCTTTAAATGGCGTTTAACTTGGTACTCAATGACCCACATTTTCATACTTGGAAAGCAAACTACGCCTATTAAGGCAATGATGGCTAAGATGACAATTTTCTTCATCGGCTCGTCTCTAAACAATCGAATTTTTTATTTTAACCGATTTGTTGGGGTTTGTGATAGCAAAAATTTAATGAATACTAGATAAGATATTGATTTTTATATATTCACAACTAATTCTTTCTTTGAGTAGGTTGATGTTGAGCGATAGCGAAACCCAACATTTTAATTGATTTATTTTATTAAACCTATGTATTCGTTGGGTTTCATACTTCAACCCAACCTACCAACAAATAATCGAATGTTTTATTTTAACCAATTTGTTATATGTAGGTTGGTGTTGAGCGATAGTGAAACCCAACATTTTAATACATTGATTTATTTTGTTAAACCTATGTATTTGTTGGGTTTCATACTTCAACCCAACCTACCAGTTCAATAATCGAATGTTTTATTTTAACCAATTTGTTAGAACTTATGATGTAGGTTGGTGTTGAGCGATAGCGAAACCCAACATTTTAATACATTGATTTATTTTATTAAACCTATGTATTTGCTGGGTTTCATACTTCAACCCAACCTACACAAGGTTAATGATTTTATCTAAATCAATAAATTAGATAAAATCGAAATTGGCGTACTGATTTTCCTTTTATTCCCTTGACCTTTACCTACCGTCAAGGTCTATACTATCACCCATCATCATCTTTTTTGAGCATAAGCGAATGAATCCAAATGCAAATTATACAACCACTTTTTTTATTGATGGTATGCACTGTATGTCTTGCGTTAAACGCATTGAGCAAGCCCTGTCCGATGTTGATGGTGTAGTCGCTGTTGCCATTCATCTTACACAAAAAAAAGCGGTGATTGATTCAGCCATTCTGCTTGAATTAACGGATTTAATGGCGGTTGTTGAACATTTAGGATTTCAGCCATCTGCACCACAACAGATTGAATTACAGATTCAAGGGATGCGATGTATGGGCTGTGTTAAAAAAGTCGAACATCATTTACAACAATATGATGGGGTTCTTTCGGTTTTTATTCACCCTACTCGACATAAGGCTCGATTATCGGTACATCATACCGTTTCTGCCACTCAACTCATAGAATATCTTGAGCAATTTGGTTATCCTGCCACGCTAATTGAGCAAAAAACGCAAACCGCTCAAAATGAAAACACACAACAACAGCAGGAAATTCAGCAACTGAAATGGCAATTTATTTTTGCATTATGTTTAACCTTGCCGATTTTTTTATTGGAAATGGGCGGACATTTAATTCCTGCATTTCATCATCATGTGATGGCATGGTTTGCACAGCAAGGTATCACTCAACATCATCTATATTTAATGCAATGGGGCTTAAGCACCTTAGTTTTTTTCGTATCAGGTCGGCAATTTGTACAGCTCGGTTTACCTGCTTTGTGGCGTGGTTCGCCTGATATGAATTCTTTGGTTGCGATTGGGACGTTATCCGCCTATCTTTATTCTTGTGTGGCGACCTTTGTTCCGCAATGGTTACCCACAGGCACGGTTTATGTGTATTATGAAGCGACTGTGGTCATTATCAGTTTGATTTTATTAGGGCGATATTTGGAAGCCAAAGCAAAAGTAAAAGTTTCTTCTGCGATTGACCATTTATTATCCTTACAAGTAAAAACTGCTCATGTGTATCAGCAACAACAATGGATTGACCTTGATTTAGATGATGTTGAAATAGGCGATACTGTGGAAGTACGTGCAGGAGAACGTATTGCCGTTGATGGTATTGTATTGTCAGGGCAAAGTTATGTTGATGAATCGATGATGACAGGTGAACCTATGCCGATTGCAAAAACGGCAGGAGATAGCGTTATGGCGGGGACATTAAATCAACACGGCGTATTACACATTCAAACCACACAAGTCGCATCACAATCCACCTTGGCTCAAATGGTTGCTTTAGTTGAGCAAGCTCAACTGTCTAAACTTCCTATTCAACAATTTGTTGATAAAGTAACCTTATATTTTGTGCCTACGATTTTATTTTTGGCATTGCTGACGTTTGTGATTTGGTCGGTCTTTGTGCCTGATGTCGGCTTACATTTTGCTGTGGTCAATGCGGTTGCGGTGTTGATTGTGGCGTGTCCGTGTGCATTGGGCTTAGCAACGCCTATTTCGATTATGTTGGGCTTAAGTCGTGGGGCGGAACATGGTATTTTATTTCGCCAAAGTGATGCCTTACAGCAATTACATCAATGTAAAGTGATGGTGTTTGATAAAACAGGCACTTTAACCCAAGGGAAACCATCGGTTACGGACTTTAAAAATGTTTCTACTTATGATGATGAGCTGATTTGGCAATATTTAGCATCGATTGAAGCAAAATCATCACATCCGATTGCCCAAGCGATTGTAGAACACGCTCAACAACATCACATCTCTTTGCTTGATGTTGAACAAGTCGAAACTGTGGTTGGATATGGACTTTCTGCACAACTGAATGATATTCC
>JBHACK010000210.1:0-25537 GCA_041854545.1 Acinetobacter sp.
AGATGAGTGGGTAAATTGTTTTAGCACAGGTAAGACAATGCGTGCAAATTCATCATCTTGTAAGGCAACATCTCGGAAAGTTTCAATTAATGCAAGTTTTGCACGGCTTGCCGAGATTTGCTGAATGGTTTTTGGGGTATGTTGTACTTTACCATTGTAAAACGTGGCTTTGTCTGCTTGTGGATTATTGCTATTTTTCACCATTGGCAGGCGAGCAGGCGGTAATTCAAATAAGCCACGTTTCAGCCAAAGCAATAATTGTTCGCCGTGTGTGGCTAAATCTTGGCTAAAGTGGGCGGTATGGTCGCCAATTTCAACGGTATTTGGCGTATTGCTTTTCGCATTTTCGGTGCGTAAAGATGGTTGCCAATGTTCTGAAATATTGCGTTTACGATAATGTTGCCATAACATTTTCACCGCAGAATAACGGACTTCTCTGTCGGTGCTTTCTGTTAAACCATATAAGGTTTCAGGGTCGCTAAATTGCGGATATTGTTGTAATAAACGCATACCGAGCTGGCGAGAAAAACGTTTTTGACTGCCAACCAAGCTATAAAGAATTTCAGCAGATAATTTTTCCGCCCCTTGATGATAACGGCGATTTTCTGCTGTTTGTGGCTCAAGGAGCGATTTTTTCAGTAATTGTTGTACATCTTCATGTGGACTTTCTGCTATCACCAGCCATTGTTGTGGGGTCATCTGCCAGTTTGCCAATTCATATTCTGCCAGTTGAATCGCCAATTCTCGTAAGCGAGCATGACCAACTTGAAATAATGGGACAATACGTTCACTACTAAAAAATTCATGGGGAATGATGGCATCAGGGTCAACAGGACGGTCGGTCAGAGCCATACATAATTGCTCATGATGACGTGCAAGATAATGAGTTGCTAACTCACTAACAAATGCGGTTGGGTCATCAATCGCCATGCTCCATAACACTTCTGCACCTGCTAGCGTTTGGTCGTTGTTGGCTTCACGGCTTTGTCCTGCCAACATTTGTAAAAAGGCAGTTTCAGAAATAATTTTTAGGCTTGCTCCGCCTGCAATTAAACTTTCGGCTTTGACTTGTTTTGAGCCTTTGCGTCCATTGCCATATAAAGGCGAACCATCATCACCAATCACCAAAAAGTCTAATTTTGCATTGACTGAACCGTTAATTTTACCATTGGCATTTTTAACCAAGGTTTCGGCTTCATCTCGTGTCATGCTTTGCATTTTGCCCGTAAATAGGAAACTTTGTCCTGCTAAATCGACCGTTGTTTCGGTATTATTTGTTGCTTGGCTGTCGTTGGTTTGAGCCTGTTCCGTTGGGGCAAAATCAGCAGGAATAAAGCCTTTGTTAATCCGTTCAATGGCAAAATTACGATATTGACCTTGTGAGCTATTGGCTAACTTCATCAACCAGTCAAAGCCTAAACTTGCTGGAGCAAATAGGCGAACATCAGACATCCATTCTTTCACTTGGTTGGTTAAATCATACAAGTCGCTAAATTTAAGTTGTTGTTGCCATTTGGTTTTTTCGTTCAATCGATGGGTCAGTAAACCGTTTAACCCATTCGCTATTATTCCAATCTTGTTCATAGACAACAGCGTGCCAAAAGTCCATAGAGATGACTTTGTGTGAAAGTTCACCATTATCTAACAGCCAAATCACCCTTCCTTGTGCATTCGGATTTAATAAACACGCTTTCCATGTTTCTGCAGGTACTGCATTTAATCCAATCTCTTCAAAACAATCAAGGATAAATCGTACCGCCAATGTGGTGTAATACGCTCCTTCTAAATAGTCAAGGGCATCAATAAAATACTGAATGCCTAAACCTTTAATATCATAGAATTGTTTGATATGTGTACACGCAAAATCTCGACTAGGGAAAGAATCGCTGGTTAAACGAGCAAAGAACCATTCAGGCGATAAGTCTTTGGCATTAAAATGTTGTAATAATTGTTCACGAGCAACTTGGCGATGATATTCAGAATCTAATAAAGTTCCCCAAGCATCAACCCCAATTTCTGTGCGTGGATTGCGAGCTAAAATTTGCGTGATAGCAAAATCTCGTACGGCTTCATGTTGTGATTCAGCTAATAATAATAATTGGGCTAAGGCTAAATCTTGAGCATAATTTTGAGCGTAGGCAATGGCATATTTATAGGCTTCAGGCTCATTTGAAAACAATAAATCTAATACCACATCATGCAAGCCTAAGGCTTTAAATTTGGCTTGTTCAAACTGTGGCGATTGGGTAATCAGCCAAACAATACATTCATCAACTGCTTTACTGCGTCCGCCTGTGGTTGATAAATGTTGTAACGTTGTTACGCTGACATCACGGAATGCCAATTTAAAATCATGCTTTAAACAATCGGTTGCAAATTGACGTACCAACTCATTTTTAGCAGTCAGTAATAAATCTAAAACAGGTTGATAATCACGTTGCCATGTCGATTCAAAGGCACGATTTTTGGCATCAAACAATTTACGTTTAGACAAAAAGCCAAAATGATGCTTACCATAGCCTGCATGATGAAAACAAATATGATTGAGTACCCAACTGTTATGACGCATAGGGTTATTGATTTCCATCTCGGCAGGGTATTGAGCCAACATTTGACAGGCAAGATACGGATATAATAATGGAGCTTGTTCACCAACATTGCGTAAGACTCGCCATGCTCTTAATTTCATATACGTTTTTGTGGCAAGGCTAATTGGATTTAAGGCATCGCCTGAATCAATATCAATACGACAGGCGATTTTACAAAAAATTTCATAATCTTGTTGTTGTTCTGCTTCCTTAAAAATGGCTTTTAATCCTTTCCATACGCCATAAGTTAAAGGTAATTTGTCAATGGCTTGCATTAAAATTGCACGAGCAAAAGGCGATTTATCGTCCCATAAAGTGCGTAATAAGAGATGAATTTTAAAACGGTCAGGTAAAGGAAGTGTGCCTTGTTCTTGTTCTAATTGGGCAATCATTGCCACACGTTCAGCAAATTGAACATCAGGGTGTTTACTGCGAAACTCGCTACTAAAAATTTGTTGTAAAAAACGTTCAAAGGTTAATTCTTCATCTCGAATGGCAATATCTGGGATTGGTTCTGGAGTACTGGCAAGTAAAACTAAACGCTGGATTAAGGTCGGGTCTTGTACCTTCCATGCCTGTAAAATAGAGTCAAACGTTGGATTCATGGCTACGCCTTATCATTCATCATCATTTCCAATAAAGGCAATAATATTACTCAATAATCATAAAATCAAGGTATTTTTTAAAAAAAGGAAAACAAATACAGAAAAAACTTGACAATACTTTCACCTTTAGGCAAAATGGATTGCGTGAGATTTAGCGTTTCACCTTCGGGTGATGGTTGATGTTGCGTCAACTACGAGTAAAGCCAAGTCATATTGACACAAGGAAGACTGTTTCAGTCCAGCTATTACGTAGATATACCTATCTGTGCAATAGCTCGCTGGGTCAATCACGCAAACGTGATTGAGCTATCTGCACAGATAGATATATCTACGTGCTGTCCAGTGAGTCTTCCATGTATCAGGTCATGAGAGTAAATTTCACAAAAAAATCCCCAAATCTTGTGTGATGTGGGGATTTTGTTTTTTAGGGGATTGCCTGAATTTTTTGGCAAATTTTTTGATGGATTTCATCAGTTTCCCAAATATCTTGCATGTGTATATACATATGTAAATTAAAATTGTTAAGAGAATTTTCCAATTGATTAATTCTATTTTCTCTATCTAAATCTGATTGCTTTTGTTTATAAATAGATGATTTTTCAAGAGACTTTAAGTTTGAAATCATTCTCTTATAAATTCCTTCTATTAAATCAAACATAATATGACCAGAAATAAAACGATAAGCGTTTTGTGGTGTAATACCACATTGTAGTAGTCCATTTTGAATTTCTTTGATGCCTTCATCAGTAAAGCTAAAATCTTTAAAAGTTTCCTGAGTTTTAGTTTGCATAATGCTAAACAAGCTAGGAATATCTAGGATAACAGATTTATCTTCTCTTTTTACAAATCTTTTGAGATCAGCACATATAAAACATTGGTGGAATAATTTATATAAACTCCCTTTTTTTTCAACCATCACAGGAGAAAAATTTTTTTCTTTAATAATATAAATATATTTAATTAAGTTATCATAAATTAAAGGAGATAAAGTTGTTAAAACATCAGTAATATTTATATCATGCTCGATATTGTAAAAACTTTTTTTAAATACATCTTGTAATTTTATTTTATCCATAAAAACACTTTCTTTGCTAAAAGCAAATGTATGTAAAATATATGGATTATTTAAAAAGTGATTTTCTTGAAATTGAGATATAATGTAGTCATAATCACTGTCTATTGCAAACAATGCATTTTTATTAGCCTTATGAAAAAGTTTTATTAAGGCAGGTTTACCTTCATAATAGTCTCCTTCATCTGTTCTTGCAGGTGTGAAAAGATATTCATTTGGAAAAAAATATTCGATAAACATTTTCCACATATGAATATCAGAACGATCTTCAACATAAACAACTTTATTTGGTATATCCTGAAATTGACCCTTGGCATTTAGATAATTAGGATCAGTTACCCTATCAGCAAAACTGGTCATAACTATTTACCCACACAAATATCTTTAATATCTATAAATTTATCTAGCCAACCATTCATGACAATTGCAGGACTGTGAGTTACTACAATAATTTGGCTGACATTATTAATTTTACGAATTTCTGTTAATAATTTTTCTTGCCATGATAAATGCAAGGAAATTTCAGGTTCATCCATTAAAAGTAATGCCCCTGTTTCTTTTGCAATCATCGCTTTAATCATAATATAAATGACTTGTTTTTCACCTGATGATAATTGATTTAAATAAATTTCTTTGTTATCTTTTTTTACAATAATATTGTTATTTTCTATTTCAATAATAGAGTCGGTTTCATTAAAAAAGATATTTAGAGTGTTTTCAAGAGCTTTTAGATTTTCTTTGTCTGATATACGTTCTAACTCTTTTTGCATAAGAAAATCGATAAGGGCATATTTATTACCATCGATAGAATCACTTTCTTTTGAATTTTCAAAAATGGTCTGTGTTTTTATAAATTCAATTTTAATAAATTCAGTTGTATTTCTGCTATTTGTCTTATTTTTTAGACTTAATAGGGTACTGATAATTAAACCAACTAAACCTATGCCAATGATACCACCAAGGGCGAGACTACTACTAAGAAAGTTATCAACAACAAAATCTTTCTCCAAGGAGCGATTTAACAATTCTTTATTCTTATCATCTAGTTGTATAGCAAAAGCATTAGGAAAACTAAAAAACTGTCTTTTTTTATTATCTTCTACAATAATTCGCCAAAAAATATTCTCATCTAATGGTGATTGAATATTAGGATCTAATGTTGCACGGATAAGTTCTAAAATAGTAGATTTACCTGTACCATTTTTTCCAACTAATACATTAGTTTTTTGTAAATTCCAGTTGATGTTTTTTGAACCAAAAAGTCTATCAATTTTAATATTTTCAATCATTGTACTCATAATTTTTTACCTTAATTTTGTTGAATAATTTGCCAACGTGCCAAAATCGCTTTTACCAATCCATCAACATCTAAGCCACATTCTGCCAACATTTCTCCATGTGAACCATGTTCAAGGAACACATCTGGAATACCTAAATGTAATACAGGAATATTTAAATTTTCTTGTGCTAAAAATTCGCTGACTGCACTGCCTGCACCGCCCATAATGGCGTGTTCTTCAACAGTAACCAATAAATTAGATGTTGTGGCAAAATGTCGAATCATCGTTTCATCTAAAGGTTTTACAAATCGCATATTCACTACAGAAATGTTGATTTGTAATTGTTCAAATAGACGTTTTGCGGATTCAATCGCAGGATATACTCGGCTACCAAAAGCTAAAATAGTGAGTTGCTGGTTAGATTCTGTGTTAAATTCAGCAACAATTTCACTTTGACCAATGGTTAATAATTGCATTTCTTGTTGAATTTCCACACCAACGCCATTACCACGAGGATAGCGTACCGCAGTACATCCTTGATAATGGTAGGCAGTATGCAACATTTGACGGCATTCGTTTTCATCTTTTGGTGCAAAAATCACCATATTTGGAATGGTTCGCATATAGGCAAAATCATACGCCCCTGCGTGTGTTGCTCCATCTTCACCGACCAAACCTGCTCGGTCAATGGCAAACATCACATCTAAATTTTGTAAGGCAACATCATGGATAAGTTGGTCATAGCCACGTTGTAAAAAGGTTGAATAAATCGCAACAACAGGTTTTAGACCTTCGCACGCCATGCCTGCTCCAAGCGTTACAGCGTGTTGTTCAGCAATGGCAACATCAAAAAAGCGAGTTGGGAATTGTTTGGCAAACTGTACCATGCCTGAACCTTCACACATGGCAGGGGTAATGGCGAGTAAACGCTCATCTTGTTTGGCTTCATCGCATAACCATTGCCCAAATACATCGGAATATTTTGGCGGTGTTGGCTGTGTACTGCTTGTTCCAAGTTTGCTAATGGCATGATATTTAATCGGGTCTTGTTCGGCAGGGGTAAAGCCTTTGCCTTTTTGTGTATAAATATGAACAAGACGAGGGCCTTTACGTTTTTTAAGTGCTGTAAAGACCTGTTGTAATTGGTCTAAATTGTGTCCATCAAAAGGGCCAAAGTAATCAAATCCAATTGCTTTAAATAAATTATCAGGTTCATCGGTTGCAGATTGGTGTAAACGTTGGTTAAATTGCCAATCTGGGTGCTGTTGTAGATAAGGCTGACCATCATCATCAAGGCAAATAGATTGTTTATTTTCCCATAACCGTGCTAAATGTTGAGCAAAACCGCCTGTGCTACAAGAAATTGACATATCATTATCATTTAAAATCACAATCATATCCGCTTGATGAGCAACAGCATCGTTCATGGCTTCAAATGCCATTCCTGCGGTCATTGCTCCATCACCCACAACACACACTACTTCACATGGTTGTTGTAAATGTCGCCGTGCTAATGCCATGCCTAAACCTGCAGAAATCGCTGTAGAAGAATGTCCAACGCCAAAGGTGTCGTATTCAGATTCATGGCGAGAAGGGAATGCCGTTAAACCATCTTTTTGACGGATTTTTTGAATTTGTTCACGGCGACCAGTAAGAATTTTATGTGGATAGGCTTGATGACCGACGTCCCAAAGTAAGCGGTCTTCTGGTGTATTAAAGCAATAGTGTAGGGCAATGGTGAGTTCAATAACACCTAAATTTGCACCAAAATGTCCGCCACTTTGTCCTGCGGAATATAAGACATACTGACGTAATTCATCGGCAAGCTGTGCAAGTTGCACAGGCTCAAGCTGACGTAACTGATGGGGATAGTCAATGCTATCTAACAGTGGCGTAACTGGGCGTTGCGTTGGAATTTCAGTATATTGCATAAATGATACAGCCTAAAAAGAATCTCGCATTGAACCGAGCAAATGCATGGGAGCGGATGGGCAAGTTTTACTTAAAATCGATATTATGACACAATATTATCATTGGTTATAGTGGATTTATGAAAAATTATGCAGTTAGTAATACAACAGTATTTTAAAAATGGATAGGATAACGTTTTACAAAATTGTTTTTTTATCAATGAAAAATTGAACATTTCTTAATATGTCTAAGAAATGTTCAATCTATTTTTTCAAGCAAGATTATTTGCTTTCTTCTTCGTCCTTACTTGGCTCTTGATGGAGTGATAAGGTTGTAGTTGGTGCGTTCGCTTGACCAGAATCACGTTTACTTTTTAACTTAATTTGTAAGCGTAATTCATTGGCAGAGTCGGCATTGCGAATCGCTTCATCATAAGAAATTGCCCCTTCATCGTATAAGTCAAATAAGGCTTGGTCAAAGGTTTGCATTCCTAATTCACGAGACTTGCCCATAATTTCTTTGAGTTCGTGCATATTTCCTTTTAAAATCAAGTCTGAAATTAATGGCGTATTGAGCATAATTTCTACTGCCGCACGGCGACCTTGACCATCTTCGGTACGAATCAAGCGTTGTGAAATAATCGCTTTCATATTTGATGATAAATCCATCAATAGTTGATTGCGACGTTCTTCAGGGAAAAAGTTAATAATACGGTCTAAGGTTTGGTTGGCATTATTTGCGTGTAATGTCCCTAAGCACAAGTGTCCTGTTTCGGCAAAGGCAATGGCGTGTTCCATCGTTTCGGTATCACGAATCTCACCAATCAAAATTACATCAGGAGCTTGACGTAAGGTATTTTTTAACGCATTGTGCCATGAATGGCTATCGACCCCAACTTCACGGTGAGTAATCATTGATTGTTTATGGCGGTGTACATATTCCACAGGGTCTTCTACGGTAATAATATGTCCTGCTGAATTTTCATTACGATAATCAATCATTGCCGCCAAAGATGTGGATTTTCCTGAACCTGTTCCGCCAACCACAAGCACTAAGCCACGTTTTTCCATAATGACATCTTTGAGTTTTTTCGGCAGTTTAAGTTTTTCAAAGTTTGGAATTTCTGCGGTAATGGTACGAATCACCATGCCCACTTGTAATTGTTGTTGAAAGACATTGACACGGAAACGAGAAACATTCGGCACATTAATCGCAAAGTTACATTCTAAATGTTGCTCAAATTCTTCACGTTGGCGTTCATTCATTAAGCTATAAGCAAATAATTTGGTTTGTTCAGCCGTTAAAATTTGCTTGCTTAAAGGTTTCATTGCCCCTTGATGCTTAACGCTTGGCGGAAATTCTGCTGTAATAAATAGGTCTGAACCGCCCACTTCAACCACTTTGGCGAGCATACTAAACATAATACGGCGAGCATCAATTAAAGATTGTTCCGCAAATCGGATAATGGATTCTTCGTTAAGCATAGTTTCTACAAATATCAATTTAAAATAAATATTATAGTGTATTTTTTTAATGAATGGGTAAAAAATCTCAACCTGTTGTCCTTGTGTGTAGATGAAAATTAAAAATTTTTCTTGAAAAATGAAAGGCTTTGCGTTAAAACTAAGTTAAGATAGGAGATTGAGTGATGTTAGAAAGTTTATTATTTTTATGGGGGCTAAGTGCAGTTTCAACGATTATTTCTTTGTTACTGGTCGCCGTGCTGTCATGTGTTAAACGTGATGATACCTTAGAAAAAGTCTATTATTATGCAAAACATATATTGTTATGGTCATCGGTAGGGTGCTGTATTGGTACAGGATTATGTTCTATTTTAATTTATTGGGGATTTAATTTAAAAGATGAGAATTTACAATGGCTTGGCTATTTTATATTTTTTTCCGTGGTGTGTGGAATAGTCGCATTGTTGTCATTACTCACGGTTTTACCACTTGCTTATATGCAACGTAATGAATTTTTAGAAAAAGTTTATCATATTGCAAAAATGAGCTTATTATGGGTATCATTGATTGGTTGTGTTGGAATTGGCGTGTGTTTTTCCTTCATCTTGACAAAAAGTTAATATAAACATTAGGATTTTCAAAATGATAGCATATTATCCATTATCACCAGAAATGGCTCATATTGTTCATTTTATCTTTGAATGGGCAGGGGTGATGATTGGGGTGCAATATTATCGAATATTAAAAAAACGCCATGTTCCCCATCAACAAGGAATGTTTGAACGCAAAACTTTTGCGGTGTTAATTGGTTGTATTTTAGGGGCAGGTATTGGCAATAAATTACTATTTGTCATTGAAAATCCATTGATGTGGCAACAATTTGGCTGGGTCTCCTTAATTTTAGGGCAAACCATTGTTGGTGGAATGTTAGGCGGTTTAATTGGCGTTGAAATTGCCAAAAAAATCGTAGGTGTGCGAGAATCAACTGGGGATTTATTTGTTTTGCCGTTGGCGGTTGGGTTGTGTGTTGGACGAGTAGGGTGTTATTTAGCAGGGTTACATGATGGAACGTTTGGCGTAGCAACAACTCTGCCGTGGGGCATTGATTTTGGAGATGGGGTGATTCGACACCCAACGCAATTATATGATATTGTTGCAGTATTGGTTTTTATCATCATATTACAGCGTTATAAACAGCGTTTGATGGTCGTTGCTGGTTTAAGTTTTAAATTATTTCTTGCCAGTTATTTGGCGTGGCGATTTTGGATTGATGGCTTAAAACCTGTACCGTATGCTTATACATTTGGTTGGTCAGGGATTCAATGGGCGTGTGTGATTGCATTAATGTTGTATTTGCCTTTTGTTTTGCGAGATTTAAAACGCCTAATCACCTATCGTTCAGGAGAACATCATGCCTGATTTCAATATACCCTAATCATCTATTATGAAGGAAAACTACCATGTCCCGCAAAAACCGACCATATCATTTTTATGATACCACGACTTCGGTGTGTAGCCAGTGTCTATATCCCGTAGAAGCAAAAATTATCTTTAAAAACAATCAAGTGTATATGGATAAATGGTGTCCAGTACATGGCAATGAACGAGTCTTAATCATGGACGATGCAGACTATTATCGCAACTGTCGAGAAGTGTACGTCAAAGCCCCAGAAATGCCAGAACAATTTGCAACAACCATGCAATACGGTTGCCCTTATGATTGCGGATTGTGTCCTGACCATATGCAACACTCTTGCTTGTCGATTGTGGAAATTACTGATGTTTGTAATTTAGATTGCCCTGTGTGTTTTGCGGATAGTGGATTAAGCCGAGAACAAAAATTTCCACATCTTGCCTATCGCCATAAAGATTTAGACACCGTTAAACGAATGTTAGATACCGTAGTTAAATCAGAAGGTGAGCCAGATGTTGTACAATTTTCAGGCGGAGAACCGACCTTACACCCACAACTCTTTGAGATTTTAGATTACGCCAAAACTTTACCAATTCGCCATTTAATGATTAATACCAATGGCATTCGTCTTGCCAAAGAGCCTGAATTTGTTGCAAAATTAGCGGAATATGCCCACAGCACCAAAGGGCAAGGCTTAGAAATTTATTTACAATTTGACTCTTTACATGATGAGCATATCCACATTTTGCGTGGAGCAAATTTGGCTAAAATTCATGAACAAGCCCTAGCCGAATTAGAAAAATACAACCTTTCCACAACGTTGGTTGCAACCATCAAAAAAGGCGTGAATGATGGCGAATTAGGCAATATTATCCGTCATGCCAGTCAATACCGTTGTGTGCGTGGTGTCAGCATTCAACCACTATCGGAAGCGGGGCGAGTTGGCTTAGATGAACAATTATTGGACGATAAAAAACAACGTTTAACTATTTCAGAAATCCGCCGAAAAATTGCACAGCAATCCGACATTTTTAGCTTAGATGATATTGTACCAGTCCCTTGTAATCCTGATACTTTGGCAATGGGCTACGGTTTTAAAACGCCAAAAGATACAGGAGATGGCTATGACATCACCCCATTAACACGCTACATCACCCCAGATGTGATTATGCAAGGCGGAGCAAATACCATTTTATTTGAACAACAGCCCGAAATGCACGCCAACGCTAAACAACAGCTGATTAAGGTGCTCAGTACCAACCATTCCCCAGAATCACAAGCAAATTGTTTAAGTGAATTGCTGTGCTGTTTACCTAAAATTCAAGCCCCACATTTAAGCTATGAAAATGTATTTCGTATTTTAGTGGTGCAGTTTATGGATATTGATAATTTAGATATTCGCTCGCTTAAAAAATCATGTATCCATTTTGCCCAAGAAAATGGACAAATGATTCCATTTGAAAGCTATAATTTATTTTATCGTGATGATAAAGCGAAAAAACTGGCAGAAATACGAACTCATTTAGAGCAGAGTTTTAAATCGAGAAAAAAGCGAATTATTTAGCAAAATAGCCCATACATTTTGTATGGGTATATCCTATTGAAATATTAAATAAAAAAATCATAACAGTTTTCTGTTATAATCGATACAAAATGTCCATAAAGTCACATCTAATTTTTTTTAAGATGAATAAATTTTAATTTTTTGGAAAGGTAGAAATCATGAAACCCTATTTAACCACACTTTTATTGGCAGGTAGTCTGCTGGCTAGCCCAATGCTTTTTGCAGGTTCACTGGAAAGCAGTATGCAAAGCCTACAACAAAACTACCGTGTTTTGAGCAATGCAACTGATAGTACAACAGCACTTAACGCATTAACACAAATGAAACGTGCATCAGATGTCAGTAAACGCCTATTGCCGATGGCATTACAAGGTGCATCAGCCGATCATCCACAAATAAAACAATATCATGCGATGTATGAACAGTTGAATGCCTTGATTGACCGTGCAATCAGCTTGGCTCAAGCAGGAAAATTGGCAGAAGCAAAACAAGTGGCAAAAGGTATTGATTACATTAAAAAACAAGGGCATAGCCAATTTCAATAAGCGAATACTTGATGCGATTGTATAAAAAAGGGACAATATGATTTGTCCCTTTTTAGAACTTGTATTCATCACATTTTCCATGCAATTTAATATTAAACAAAATTTTACAGCGTAATGTTGTGAATACAGGTTTTTAATCTATTGATTTTGATAAAGTTCTCGCACAACACGCCCAATCGTTGCAATGCCTTTTTTCAAGGTTTCATCATCTTGAGCGATACTTAAACGAATACACTCTTGAGCATGACGATATTGCTCAACATCAATGCCAATAAAGAAATGTTCACTTGGAATAATTAAAGTTCCTTGCTCTTTTAAACGCTGATATAATGCTTGCGATGAAATCGGTAAATGTTCAAACCAAACCCATAAGAAAATCGCCCCTTCAGGTTTATGAATCTTCATTGGAATATCCACAAACTCCTGTTTTAATAATGCAACTGCTAATTCAGCTTGTTTTTGATAAAATGGTTTAATCACATGGTCAGATAATGTTTTTAAACGGTCATCATTTAATAAAGGCGTTGCAATCGCACCCCCAAAACGTGTTGGTGATAAATTAACAATCGCATTTAAACTACTGACCGCTTTTACAACCTGTGGATTAGCAATAATAATCCCTGTACGCACCCCCGGTAAACCAATTTTAGATAAACTAAAACACAAAATAATATTATCATGCCATGTTAAAGTCGTATCGCTATAAATAATATTTGGAAATGGCATACCATAAGCATTATCAATAATTAACGGAATTTGATAACGTTGAGCAATCTCATCTAAATGAGCCATTTCATCATCAGTTAAGACGTTTCCAGTAGGATTGGTTGGACGTGAACAGCAAATTGCCCCAATTTTACCTTGTTTTAACGCATCTAATTGTTCTAACGCATTAAAATCAACACGATATTTAAAAAAGCCATCTTGCCCTTGATGTTGCACCAGTTCAATTTGTGGGGCAATACTGGTAAAATGTTGCCCTTCAATATGAGCATCGGCATATCCCACATATTCAGGAGCTAAAGGTAATAAAATCGATTTATTAACGGTTTCACCATTTTGATGAAAGGCTCCGCCAAATAAATTAAATAAATAGAAAAAAGCATTTTGTGAGCCATTGGTTAATACAATATTCTCTTTGGTTAAATTCCAATGGTAATGACAATTAAAAAAATCCACTAAGGCTTGAATAAATTTAGCATCTCCTTGCGGAGTAGAGTAATTGCCAACATTTTCAATTGCTGTTAAACAATCTTCTTGCTCAACTAATTGGTGAAAAACATCTCGGTAGGCTTGATTGACTTCAGCGATACAAGCAGGATTTCCCCCGCCTAACATATTGATTGGGCGGTCGCTATTGAGTGCATTGCCCAAGTCGTCCATCAGTTGTAAAATGCCACTATTTTGAGTAAATTTTTGACCAAACACAGAAAATTGCATACTATTGCCTATAAAATGGGTAAAATAATAATTATAACAAATTTTCAGTTATCCCGTAAAAGGTTAATGTTTTTTGCAAAACCAATGTTTATCTTAATTTTATTTAATTGATTGATATAGATAAAATTATTTACCTTATGTAGGTTGGGTGGAGTTTACGACACCCAACAAACCCATAAATTTAAAAATAATAATGGGGTGAAATGTTGGGTTTCGCTATCGCTCAACACCAACCTACTTGTATAATTTGAGATTAAAATGGGAGTAGATAGATATTTTAAACAGAACTCACTTTAAATGTAGAATCCATCATGCCTATTGCAAATGATTTCCTTTTATCCCTTAACCTAAGCCATAAATTCAAGTATAATAAAGCTATTTTTATATCCAAAATAAAGGTAACGTGTGGCAATCCAATTTGTAACCACTGCCCAACTGCCCACGGCATTTGGACATTTTCAAATCAGCGTATTTCAAGACCCAGACACAGGCGAAGAACATATTGCCCTTTCACAGGGCTTAAACTCACATATTATCTCCACTCGTCCTGTACTTGTGCGAATCCATTCAGAATGTTTAACGGGTGATGCTTTTGCATCTTTAAAATGTGATTGTGGCCCCCAATTACAGGCAACACAACAACTGATTAATGAAGCAGGGCAAGGTGTGATTTTATATTTACGCCAAGAAGGGCGTGGCATTGGTTTAACCAATAAAATCCGTGCCTATGCACTACAAGACCAAGGGCATGATACCGTTGATGCAAATTTAATGCTTGATTTACCTGCCGATGCCCGCACATATGATATGTGTAAAATTATGCTTGACCATTTAAAGGTAAAGCAAGTACGTTTAATTACCAATAACCCATTAAAAATTAATGCCTTAAAAGAAATGGGCGTTGATGTGGTTGAGCGTGTACCGTTAATGGTCGGTAAAAATCAATTTAATGAACAGTATTTAAAAACCAAATATGCACGCATGGCACATTTATATGAAGATGTTGAGCAATTCCGCCCACATCAACAAGTGTCATCGGCAGAACAAACATCTACAGGGGACGACCTTGCAAAAGATTAAAGCCAGTAGCTTAGGCTTATCGGCAAAACGATTACCATCATCCATTTTAGATGTGATTGATACACTGACATCGGCAGGCTATGATGCCTATATTGTCGGCGGGGGCGTGCGTGATTTAATTTTAGGCTTAAATCCCAAAGATTTTGATGCTGTAACCAATGCCACACCTGCTCAAATTAAACAAGTGTTTGGACGACGTTGCCGTATTATTGGACGACGTTTTGAACTTGCCCACGTCTATTCTGGACAAGAAATTATTGAAGTAGCAACCTTTCGTACCACACCGAAAAAGACGATAAAAAATGCCACAGGCATGATTTTGCGAGATAATCATTGGGGAACGATTGAAGATGATTTTGCTCGCCGTGATTTTTCAATCAATGCGTTATATTATCAACCACGCCAAGGGGTTGTATTAGATTTCTGTCAAGGGGTAAATGATATTAAGCAACATCGTTTACGTTTGCTCGGTCATGCACGTCAGCGATTTGAAGAAGATCCTGTACGGATGTTGCGTACTCTTCGTTTTTCAGCAAAATTAAATTTTGAGATTGATGGTAGTATCTTAGGGGTTTGGCACCCAGATTTAACCGCATTATTGCGTGAAGTATCGCCAAATCGCTTGTATGATGAATCACAAAAATTGTTTACATCTGGGCATTTAAGTCGAGTATTACCGTTATTGATTCATTATCAAGTATGGTCGCATTTATTTACCGATGTTCCTGCGAAAATCACGCCATTAATTTTACACGCATCTAAAAATACAGATTTGCGTTTGCAACAGGGCAAAACCATTAATCCAGCATTTTTCTATTCTGTGTTGTTATGGCAAGTCTTTAACCAACGGTGCGACCATTATCAACAGCAAGGCAAAACCGCAAGTGAAGCTCGGGTACAAGCAGGCTTAGATGTCTTAAAACGTCAAGCCATGCGTGCTATTATTCCACGTTTTGCGGAAGTGTTTATTCGAGAAGTGTGGGAAATTCAAAGCCGATTGCTTGCTCCGAAACCTGCTCAAATCATGTCCATTTTAATGCACCCACGTTTCCGTGCAGGCTTTGACTTTTTAGCTTTGCGTGAAAAAGCAGGGGAGTTGGATTCACAAGGCATGGTGGAATGGTGGGATAAATTCCAGTTAATGAATAATGATGAAAAACAACAGGCGATTAAACTTTATCAACGGCAAGCATTGAAAAAACGTCAGCAACAAAAAGCTGATGATGTGAAAAAGTTAAAAGAGCCTGAAGTGTTGGAAGTGGAAGAATTAGAACCACTTTTAACCGATGTTCGTGCAAAACAATTTGAACAACGTCAGCAACTGCGTCATGAGCCAAAACGTGAATATTATGATGATGTTGTGAGTGATAAACACCCAATGAGCAAGCGTAAGCGAGTGAAACGAGATTTATCAACCGTGATTTTTGGGCCTACACAATGACACGTTGTTATATTGGATTAGGCAGTAATCTTGCCAATCAACAGGGCGATAGTATTGCGATTTTACAAAATGCAGTACAGCAACTGGCAAACATTGGTATGGTGCAGGTTTCAAAACTGTATCATACGCCCCCAATGGGGCCACAAGACCAACCTGACTATTTTAATGCGGTTGTGGCATTGGAAACATCACTTGAACCCTTGGCATTGTTAGATTATTTACAACAATGTGAGCATGATGCAGGACGAGTACGGTTAAGACGTTGGGGTGAGCGTACCTTAGATTTAGATTTATTAACCTATGGTGAACAACAGATACAACATCCACGTTTAACCGTGCCACATATTGGCATTGTTCAGCGAGATTTTGTTCTAATTCCAATGTTAGACATCGACCCTAATCTTAGTATTTTAGGGCAACGCCTTGCAGATTTAGAGATTGTCAAACAGTCCACATTATCGCCTTATCAAGAGAGTTCTTGGGCGAAGATATAAGGTTTTTTTATGATTTCATTAAATGATTTACGCCAATTAAAATCGCAAAATAAAAAATTTTCCTGCTTAACCTGCTATGATTCAAGTATGGCAAAAGCCATGGAAATCGCACAAATTGATACCATTTTAATTGGCGATAGCTTGGGTATGTGCGTACAAGGGCAAGATTCAACCCTACCTGTAACGGTCGATGATATGGTCTATCATACCCAAAATGTCCGCCGTGCCAATCAACACGCTTTGATTTTAGCCGATTTACCATTTATGAGTTATGCAACTTTAAATGATGCTTTAAATAATTCAAAACGTTTAATGCAAGCAGGGGCTCAAGTGGTCAAATTGGAAGGCGGAGCTTGGCTTGCGGAAAGTGTCGAAATCTTAACCCGTAATGGCATTCCAGTTTGTGTTCATTTAGGTTTAACGCCACAATCAGTCCACGTTTTAGGGGGCTATCGTTTACAAGCGAAAACCAGAGAAACAGCTGACCGTTTAATTGCAGATTGTCAAGCAGTAGTCGATGCAGGAGCATCAATGTTGCTACTCGAATGTGTCCCTGCCCAATTAGGTAAAGAAATCAGTGCTTTATTTCCACAAGTACCAGTCATTGGCATTGGTGCAGGAGCAGACACCGATGGGCAAGTCTTAGTGGTTTATGATATGCTTGGGTTGAATTTTGGTCATGTTGCACGCTTTGTGCGTAATTTTATGGTCGAACAATCAGGAGCAACCGCCATTGTGGATGCTTTTAAAGCTTATGATAGTGCGGTTAAAGATGGTTCATTTCCTGCAAAAGAGCATATGTTTAATGTTGAATTAGGATAAGTATTCACAATTAAATTTATAAACAACTTTATTCAATAAGCATTGCGAATTGCATAAATCACCTTTATTTTTTTGACCAATGAATTAAATCATATGAAACTTGAACACCATATTTTATCTTTAAGAACCTATCTTAATGAACAACGCCAACAAGGTAAACGCATTGGCTTTGTTCCAACAATGGGAAATCTTCATCAAGGACATTTAACGCTTGTACAACAGGCTCGTAAACATTGCGATATTGTTGTCGTGAGTATTTTTGTGAATCCAACGCAATTTGGTGTTGGTGAAGATTTCGACAGTTATCCACGCACCTTAGAGCAAGATTGTGCTTTAATTCAAGATGTATGCGATGTAGTTTTTGCTCCAAGCATTGAAGAAATGTATGGTAAAACACCACGTTTAACTTCTGTTTCTGTGAGTGAAATTACAGGATATTTGTGTGGTAAATCACGTCCAACCCATTTTGATGGTGTGGCGTTAGTGGTTAGTAAACTATTTAATATTGTACAACCTGATGATGCTTTTTTTGGTGAAAAAGATTACCAACAATTAGCGGTCATTCGCCAACTGGTACATGATTTAAATATTCCAGTCAATGTGATGGGTGTGCCGATTGTGCGTGCAGAAGATGGTTTAGCCTTAAGCTCACGCAATGGCTATTTAACGCCAGAACAACGTGCAGTTGCTCCGATTATTTATCAGCAATTAACTTGGGCAAAACAGCAATTACAACAAGGAGCAACCTTAGCGGAAACCTTGCAACAGGTCAAACACACCTTAGAACAAGCAGGCATTGAATTAGATTATTTAGAGGCTCGCACTCCAACCTTACAACTGGTGAGCGAGTTTAAACAGGATATTGTCTTATTCTTTGCAGGAAAATTAGGCAAACCACGTTTGCTTGATAATATGTTTGTGGCTTATACGGCTTAATCTTAGATGTATCATCAATATACAAGAAACGTATATTGATGAACAGATTTAAGGTTCGTAATGATAACGGCAAGAAATAATAATCAAAGTGTCATTTTCATAGCAATAGACTAAACGATTTTTTTCATCAATTCGCCTTGACCAATAACCTGTTAAGTTGTGTTTTAACGGTTCTGGTTTGCCAATCCCTGAAAAGGGTTCTCTTTGTATTTCTTTGATTAATTTATTAATTTTTCTTAGGGTCTTTTTATCCATTTCTTGCCAATAAAGATAATCTTCCCATGCTTCATCAAACCAAGAGAGCATACTCATTCTTCAATTAGCCCTTTTTTGATTAGTTGATGATTCTGCACAGCCTTTATGCCACGCATAAGATGTTGAGCATTGTGCGGATTAGATAATAAATACATTGTTTCCATATGAGCATTATATTCATCTAAACTGATAATGACGACTGGAGAATGCCCATTACGTTTAATCACAACAGGGGCATGTGATTGTTCAACATAATCTAATGTATGAGATAGATTTTTTCTTAATTCAGTAAAATTTAATACTTGCATTAAAATTCTCCTATTGAGAATGATAGAGAATGGTGTAACAATGACCATTCTCTTTAGGGAAACTTACAAACGCATTTCAATGCCTTGACTGGCTAAAAACTGTTTTGCTTCAGGAATAGTATGTTGCCCAAAATGGAAAATACTGGCTGCTAAAACCGCATCTGCACCGCCTTGTAAAATTCCATCAGCAAGATGTTGCAAATTGCCCACACCGCCAGAAGCAATGGTTGGTACAGTTACTCGGTCATTAATCGCTCGCATTAATGCAATATCATAGCCTGCTTTGGTACCATCTGCGTCCATACTGGTAATTAATAATTCACCAGCACCAAAATCCGCCATTTTAACTGCCCATTCAACTGCATCAATGCCTGTTGGTTTACGTCCGCCGTGAGTAAAAATTTCCCATTTGTTGTCTGCGACTTTTTTGGCATCGATGGCAACCACAATACATTGAGCCCCAAAACGTAACGATGCTTCTTGTACAAAACTTGGATTAAATACCGCAGCGGAATTAATACTGACTTTATCCGCTCCAGCATTGAGCAATAAACGGATGTCTTCTAATTTGCGTACGCCACCGCCTACTGTTAAAGGAACAAAAACGGTTTCTGCCATACGTTCAACGGTGCGATAGGTCGTATCTCGCCCATGATGGGTTGCTGTAATATCTAAAAAGGTAATTTCATCTGCACCTTGTTCATTATAACGGCGTGCAACTTCTACAGGGTCTCCTGCATCACGAATATCTAAAAATTGTACGCCTTTGACCACTCGACCATTGTCCACATCTAAACAAGGGATAATACGTTTTGCCAGCATTGTTCCGTCCACGATAAAGCTAAAAATGATGAATTGAAAAAATAGTATTTAACCAGTCTTGGTATTGTAACAATGATTGTTTACTAAAAAAAGTTGCTTGTTTGAGAAATTACAGTACACTATCGCTTTTTTTATTCATTTAATGCCCTATGTCTGTTTATACTCCCGTTTCATTGGCTGAAGTACAACACTTTGCCCAACAATATGATTTAACCATTCAACGCATTGAGCCGATTCAAGGCGGTGTGGAAAATACCAATTATTTTATTTATGTCGATGATGACTCTGCACAACAATATGTTTTGACCATTTTCGAACACGTTGGCGAGCAACATTTAAATGAATTAATTCCCATTTTGCACCATTTACAACAAAATGGTATTCATGTACCTGCACCATTACTGGCTCAAGATGGACAGGCAATTCACCGTTTAGCGGATAAACCTGCCCAAATTGCCCCACGCTTACATGGCAAAACTGCAACCGCAACCCTTGGACAAATTCAACAGATTGCCAATGCACAAGCACGAATGCACCAAACCTTACAACAACAGCAATTTAAACACGCCAAAAAGACCTTTCCACAAGAATGGTCGGTGTTGATTCCTGCAGTTCAACCGCTATTTCAGGCAGATGAAATACAGTTACTTGAGTCTGCAGTACAACACTATCAACAGGCACGCCAACGCTATCCAAACCGTACTCAAAGTTTAATTCATGCCGATTTATTCCAAGATAATTGCTTATTTATTGATGATGAATTACAAGGCATTTTAGACTTTTCAGAGTTACATTATGATGATGTATTATACGATATTGCGATTACGATTAACGACTTTTGTAGTCAAGCCGATGGTCGTTTAGATGATGAAAAATATCAAACTTACTTACAACACTATCAACAGATTCGCCCTTTAACCGATGATGAATTACAAGCCTTACCTGCTTATTTAGCAATGTTGGCATGTCATTTTTGGATGACCCGTCAATTAGCATTGCACCGTAATCAACAAAATGGCTGGACAGGGGAAGATATTCTACAAAAAGACCCAAATGAAATGAAACAAAAAGTGATTCAGCGTTTAGCTCTTTTGGCTTAAACAATAGATAAAAGATAAGACAAAAAAAGACCCAGCCATATGGGAAGGCTGGGCTGGAAAGGGATGTGTTGCCACATCCAGAGGGTTTTCTTTAAATTATTGACTATGTTTCAACGAAGCGAATTATGCTATAAAAAAAATTAAAAAGCAAATAAACACCAAGCAAGAGAAAGGCTTAGTTTTGTTCCATATTTTTTATTTTTTGATAAAAAATGCCATAGACTAACAGTATCATTTTTATTGGCTTTTTTTTACACATTTTTAAAAAATAAAATTTACAATTATTATCTTTTGGAAATTTTCGTTATTTATTTACAAAATACTACAATTTGATTGTTTATAAAGTGAGCATTTTTCCGATTTTTTTGCTTTTTTAGGGAAGTTTCGCTACAATCAAACCATCTTTTTGGTTTTAATGAATAAAATTTATACAATGACAACGACAGAAAACACATCTCCATCATCGATTGAACCAACATCACCCCAAACAACATCGACACCAGCCAATGCAACGCATATGGAGCAAACACCATCAGCCCCACAAACGGTTGAAACGGTGAGTGATACCGCTCATCACGCTGTGGAAAAAGTCGGAGATGTAACGGTACAAGCAGTTGAAAAAGTTAGTGATATGACGCATAAAACCGCAGATAAAGTCTCCGATTTAACGCAACAAACCGCTCAAAAAGTCATTGAAGAGTCATCAAAATATCAAGATGCGTATTATGCAGTCGATAAAATTGTACAAGGTTTTTGGGAGCGGTTGCCTTATATTTGCATTGCGATTGTCGTTTTTTTATTATTTTGGGGATTATCAAAATTATTTAAATATTTTTTAAAACGATTATTAACTGACCGTACGCCACAACGGCAAAATTTAGTTTTAGTATTATATCGTGTGGGCAGTATTTTTATTTTATTTATTGGATTAATGATTGCCTTGGTGATTGCAATTCCTAGTTTTACGCCTGCTCAATTAGTGGGAAGTTTGGGTATTGGTTCTGTGGCGATTGGTTTTGCCTTTAAAGATATTTTTCAAAATTTATTATCGGGAATTTTAATTTTATTAGGTGAACCGTTTAAAATTGGCGATTATATTCAAGTCAATGGTATGGAAGGTACAGTAGAAGATATTCAAATTCGTGCAACTTATTTACGTTCAGTTGATGGACGGAGAATTGTGATTCCAAATGCAACGGTTTATATTAGCCCAATTACAGTAAATACCGCTTATATGCAACGTCGTTGTGAATTTGTGGTCGGCATTGGTTATGATGATAATATTGAACAGGCAAAACAGATTGTTGAAAAAATATTAACAGAACAAGAACAGGTTTTAACAGAACCTTCATCAAGTGTCTATGTAAGTGTTTTAGCTGATTTTTCTGTCAATTTAACGGTGCGTTGGTGGATTAATACTTCAACGACATCAATCACAGAGTCTGTCAGTCATATTCAAATTCTCGTTAAACAGGCGTTTGATGAGCAAGGCATTTCAATTCCATATCCAATTCAAACGTTAAATATTGAATCTACTAAACAGAGAGTGAAAGAAACTATATCGTAATAATCGCCTAATATAGGTGTAGTGTGATAACATTACATCTTATTTATGATAACAATCATAGAAAATAAACCTTATTAAAATTATGTGATTTTTATTTATTCTTGTTTTAGGGTTAAAATGTGATAAATATCGCAATTACCTTTATGAGAAAAATTATTATTTAGTTTTGTAACAATTATAATTAATATCATGTTTCTTTTTAAGAATCATGTATATTTTATGGATAAATTGTTAAGGTTTTGATGTTGGTTACAAAAAAAGAGTAATGGAATCTTATTAATATATTGCTATTCTATTTTTGTCTTTATACAATAGTTAAAATTTCACTTCTAAAATGTGTTTTGTTATGAAAAAAATTTTATGTTCATTAACGGCACTTAGCTTATTTTTAGCTAGTGTACCAGCTCAAGCGGGTATTCACCGTGACTCCCATGGTAACGTTGGTTATGATACTTTACAAGAGTGTCAAGCAGCTATTTCTTCAGGAAATGCAACGTTCTATAAATCTCATACGCATAAACCACCTTTATTGCGTAAAGGTGAAGTTAAGGTTAGCCAAACGGTATTAGGTAAAGTTAATGAAGCCTATCGTATGGGGACTTGTGATATTGGTACAGGGCATCGTGCAGGTCGTGATGGTGTAGCAAAAGCGTTACAAGGAAAATATATTCCATATTCTCCAGAGATGCCTGTTAACCAATATGTAGATGCGTCAGGTCGTATTGTGCGTGTAACAATGCAACAATGTGATAACTGGTTTAGTAATGTTTTCCCGAAAGCAACCATGTTTAATCCAACTGCAACACTTCCAGCTCAAGTTGCTCCTGTTGCTCAACCAGTTGTTCCAGCAGTCGTTGCTCCTACAGCAGTCCCAGCATTGGCTCCAGCGGTAACACCTGCAGTTACAACAGCAGCAACAACTGCTGCGACTACAGCGGCAACAACTGCAACTACAGCAGCAGGTGCAGTAGCAGCAGCGGAAGGTGCAATGGCTAGTTTATTACCATTAAGCATTTTAGGTGCGATTGGTATTGGAACTGCTGTGTTGATGAACAGTGATTCATCTTCTGGTCTTGGTACAACAGGTACTACGGGTACACGTTAATTTTTACGTTTTCTCGTTTTTATTTAAATATGCCCTATCATTAGTGATTAATATAGGGCATATTTTCTTTTTATCTGTTAAAATTCGTTTAAATTATCTTCTTTATATGGTTGAGTGCGATGTTGAATATTTTGCAAACTTCAAGTGTACTCGTGGTCAGTTGTGTTTTATTATCGGCGTGTCAATCTTTTCAGCATTGTTCGCAACAGGAAACTCAATGTTTTAAACCAACGAAAAACGCCCTAACCCAGCAAGCCCCTAAGCAGTTTAATGCTCAATATGAGTATATGCGATTAACGTTAAATGGTCGTGTAGCATGGCTGGCAAAAGGTGCAAATGATGCCTTTGCGACATCTGTCTATTATAGTGCGGATAAAAATGTATTTAAATGGTCGCACGGACGGTTAGTTTCCGTTCAACAACCGCCATTGGTGTGGCATGAGCAAATATTGCCACAATTTAATTGGTCAGCGATTGTACAAAATGCAAGCCCAGTGAGTTTTGCACGAACGATTGACCGTGTTGATGGCACAATCTCGGTAAAAGAAACGCGTCAAGTTCAACGTGGTACAGCACCAAGCCATCATGCCTTTGTTGGTGATGCAGAATCGTTGATTTGGCTACATGAATCAACCGTGAACCCAAAAAATAAACGTGAGACGTTTGATAGTTGGTATGCGTTTTTACCCAATGCGTTAAATGAGCCTGTTTATGGTCAGCAATGTATTTCATCAACGTATTGTTTAACATGGCAAAAATGGAAAGCAACCCCATGATTCTGTTATCTTTTATTAAAAAAACACCAACATTTATCTGCCGTCCATTGATTGTTGCAATGTTGTTGGTCAGTCATACGCTGTATGCTCGAGAAAAAGACAATGTGGAAATGTATGTGCCACATACAGAAAGCCTTGCACCAGAGCAATATTTCCCGCCTGAAGGAAAGCGAATGGGGGAGTGGTTGCCAAATCAGTTAAATCAATTACCACAACCTAGTTATGAACACGCTTTAACATGGCAATCCGCTAGCGAAGAAAGAGTTCAAGAAACACAACATACTGTATTAAGTCGTCAATTACAACAATTTACCGCACAACCTTCTGCCAATGCCGTGATTCCATTTAGCCAATGGATTCAGCAACTGCCTGCAACAGGACGAGTTGTTCTGCCTGCACAAGACCCACGTTATTTACAGGTTAATCCATCGCTTGACCCAGTATTTAAGCAAGGTGATGTGGTACACGTCTATCAACGTCCAACAACTGTTACGGTTTTATTTGACAATGGGCAAGCGTGCCGTGTACTTCATCAAGCAGATGTACATGCTCAAGCCTATGTACAACGTTGTATGGAAAATTTTAAACGCCGTCAAACCAGCGATGAAGGCTATTTAATTTCACCTGATGGTACGGTAAAACGGATTGCTTTGGCACAATGGAATGCTCAAAAACAAACCTCACCTGCACCGGGGGCATGGATTTGGATTCCTGAACAACAGCATGGTTGGTCTAAACAATTATCACAAGATGTTGCGGAATTTTTAGCAACGCAAGGCATTGATTTACCTTTGCCTTATGGTCAAGATGAAACACCATTAAGCTTAACTTTAGAGCAACAGCAAATTCATGCAGATGCAACCCGTGATTTACCTGTCAGTAATAGTGATTGGGGGATAACAGGATTATTACAAACGCCGACTGCTCGTATGCAAAAACAAGGGCATGC